>OMUX01000351.1 GCA_900314345.1 uncultured Erysipelotrichaceae bacterium
CTCAATGTCGTGGTACTGGAACGCAATGCCTATACCGGAGGCTCTTCCAGAGTCTGCGGCGGCGGCATCTGGGTTGTCTGCAGTGATTACAACAAGCAGGTGGTTGAGACACTCAGTCTGGATGCAGATCCGACCAAGGAAGAGTTCATTCAGTTCTTTGAGGAATCCTCCGGTGAAGATGCAGAGCTGAATACAGAACTGCTTGGCAATATCTATGAAGAATCCTCCAAGGTATTCGACTACTACTATGAAAACGGTCTTCCGACCATCATGGATACCGTATCCCTTGGCCACCCGGATGCTAAGCTTCCGGTCTTCTGGTCCACATACAATACCGAAGGGGAAGCAGGAGAATCCCAGTACATCGAAGCTGTACAGAAGATGGCAGAGGATCTTGGCGTGGACATCCGTCTCAACAGCAAGGTCACAGGCCTGGTACTTGACGGAAATGCCGTCAAGGGTGTCAGTGTGGAAACACTCGACAGCATGTATGAGCTGGATGCAGGCAAGGTGATCCTGGCAACAGGCGGCTTCACACAGAACACGGACATGGTGAAGGAATATGCGGAAGACTACAGCGGTTCCATTGCCTTCACAGGCGCTGGTTCCAAGGGGGATGGCATCACCTTCACACAGCCTCTTGGTGCTGAAGTGTTCGGACATGGCATGATGGGTCTCATGGGCTTCAATGCAAACATCGGCTACTATGGCGCTGTGGGAGGTCTTGCATGGAGCCCGCAGCTGTGTGTCAATGACAATACTGAAACCTTCGGCTACAACGAAGACTTCTATGGCCTGCAGCTGAAGCTGCTGTGCAATCAGCCGAACATGGAATCCACAGGCATCTATGATTCCACCCATCCCTCTCAGGATGCCCTTGCCCATGGCGTGGAAATGGGCTGGATCAAGCAGTATGACACACTGGATGATCTGGCAGCGGACATGAAGCTTGACAGTGCAAAGCTTCAGGCACTGGCCAAGGATACCCTGGCTGCAGAGGGTCCGTACTATGCGCAGAAGATCAGACCTCTGTTCATCGGTTCCATTCCCGGTCTCAAGGTTGACGGCAGCTGCAGGATCCTTGCCGGAGACACACCGATTGAGAATCTCTATGGTGCAGGAGAACTGATCTTCGCCAATGTCTTCCAGGATCACTATCCTTCCAGCGGTACGGGAATCGGCGTCAGTGCCTATACCGGTGCCATTGCTGCAGATGCAGCAATCGCTGACATGAACTGAGCAGGAATCACTCCCGCAGGAAACAGCACAGATACTGCTTCCTGCGGGAGTTTTCTTTCTGCAGATGTACGAGATTATGAGACAATAGGAGTACAAGAGACGGAGGAAACAAGATCATGAGTGTATTCCCGAAGGATTTTCTGTGGGGCGGTGCGACTGCCGCAAACCAGGTGGAAGGTGCCTGGAATGAGGATGGTAGAGGACCGGCATTAACGGATGTCACAACCGGCGGTTCCGTGAAGGAACGCAGGAAGGTGACATACATCGACAAGGATGGCAATCACTGCAGGATGTCAAAGTTCGACAAGCTTCCGGAAGGAGCACATTATGCAGTGCTGCCGGAATGCTACTACCCCAACCATATCGGTGTGGACCAGTATCACAGATACAAGGAAGACATTGCCTTGTTTGCAGAGATGGGATTCAAGACATACCGTATGTCCATTTCCTGGAGCAGACTGTTCCCCAACGGCACGGAGGATGAACCGAACCGGAAGGGCGTTGAGCATTACCGCAAGGTATTTGAGGAGCTCAGGAAGTACAACATTGAACCATTGGTGACAATCTGGCACTTTGATACACCGCTGTATCTGGAAGAACACTGCGGCGGCTGGGCCAACAGAAAGACCATTGACTACTACCTGCACTTTGCCGAGACATGCTTCAGGGAGTACAAGGGACTGGTGCATTACTGGCTGACATTCAATGAAATCAACAACACAATGCCGGATTCCTTCTTCAACCCCAATGCAACAGATGAGACATACCAGGAAGCATGCACCATTCTGCATTATCAGTTAGTAGCCAGTGCAAAGGCTGTACAGATCGGTCATGCCATTGACCGTACCAACATGATCGGAAACATGATCTGCGGCATCTGCTATTATTCGCTGACCTGTGATCCGCAGGATATCCTTCTGAATGAACACCAGTGGCAGAAGAAGATCTATTACTGTGGTGATGTACAGTGCAAGGGTGAATACGGTACGTATGCAAAGAAGCTCTGGGAAGATCATCATGTAACACTGGATATCACAGAAGATGATCTTGTTGATCTCAAGAAAGGCACGGTTGACATGTATACCTTCAGCTACTACATGTCACAGTCTGTCACCACACATACCGATGTGGAGAGAACAGCCGGTAATATGAGTGCAGGCGTGAAGAACCCGTACCTGACTTATTCAGACTGGGGCTGGAGCACAGACCCGGATGGTCTGCAGTACTACCTGGAGAAGATCTATGACAGATACCGCAAGCCGATGATCATTGTAGAGAATGGCTTAGGTGCCTATGACACGGTAGAAGCAGACGGTTCCATCCATGATCCATACCGTATTGACTACTACCGTGCACATATCAAGGCTATGGCAAGAGCCATTGAAGCAGGTGTAGACCTGAGAGGCTATACAACCTGGGGCTGCATTGATGTTGTATCTGCAGGTACAGGAGAAATGAGAAAGCGCTACGGCTTCATCTATGTAGACATGGATGATGCAGGACAGGGAACACTGAACCGTTCCAGGAAAGACAGCTTCTATTGGTACAAGAAGGTCATTGCCTCCAATGGGGAAGACCTGGACTAACAGGTAACAATAACCAATACAAAGAAAACAGGCTCTGCAATGATGCAGGGCCTGTTTTCACGGTTAATTCAATAGCTTATTGGTGCTCTTGAGATACTTTGCAGGGATTGGATGATCTAGCTTCCAAATGATATTCATTGGATTGCTTCCATTGCAGGAGACAAAGGTTGCAGTGCCTAGGAATACATATGGCTCAGCTTCATTGCTTGATTTATGGTTCCTGTTCTTTGACTCTCTTACGAAGAGAACAATTTTGGAGCCTTGCTCCGCATGATGGATATAACGTTGACCG
>OMUX01000357.1 GCA_900314345.1 uncultured Erysipelotrichaceae bacterium
ATTCTTTCATCGAGCACCTGTACACTTATGCAAAACTGTACAGGTGCTTTCTCTTTCTTTGTACACAGGGGATGCTATAATGAAGTTACCAAAAGACCAAGGAAGATCATTATCAGAAGACAAAGATACGGGAAGGAAAACTCCCCGTGATTGGTCATACAGAATATCCGCCTATATACGAAAGAAAGCGAGGTAAACGTATGCGTTTCGAAATTGTAGGCAAGAATATTGAAGTAACACCGGCAATGAGAGAGAAGATTGAAAAGAAGCTTTCAAGGCTGGAGAAGTATCTCGTCATTGACGAGAACACAACCGCCAGGGTTGTGACACGTGTCTATCCGAATTCCCAGAAGATTGAGGTAACGATTCCCACAAAGGCAGGACTTCTGAGAACAGAAGTCGTCAATGACGACCTGTATGCTGCAATCGACATCGCCGTGGACAAGCTGGAGGATCAGATCCGCCGTCAGAAGACAAGACTGTCCCGCAAGCACAGGAACTCCATGGCTGAAAACTTCCTGGAGACGGAAGAGGCTGCGGAAGAAGAAGACATTCCGGTCAAGACAAAGACCGTCAAGGCTGATGTCATGGATCTGGATGAAGCAATCATGCAGATGGAGCTGTCCAGCCACGACTTCTATGTCTACACCGATGATGAATCCGGAAAGATCTCCATTGTCTATCGCAGACACAGCGGAGGCTATGGCCTTCTGGAAACAGAATGAACTGACAACTGAACAGGTAAAAGAAAGCGGGAATCCTGAGCGGTTCCCGCTTTCATGATGATCACAGTGCTGCGATGGATAGAATCTGCAGAATGAGATACACCGTGCCCATGGAGATGATGGCCGGCACAAAGGAATGCGACTGGTTGTAGAGATATGCCATGAAGGCAATCAGTACCACATTGTAGAAGTAGGCTGGAATCCATACCTCCATATGCAGGGAAACATGCACAGCGGTGTAGAACAAACCGAACAGGAATCCTGACAGCAGGATGACAGCTGCCTCCCGGGAATGGACATTGATGTGGTCCGTCAGGCACTTGAAGCAGATGTTGATGATCGCTGCCTGGACATAGCTGTAGGCAAGAATGACTGCCGGCCAGGCAAAGCGGTACGATGCAATCTGTGTATAATCCGGCAGGACCTGCACAAACGGCACAAACCGGTAGGCAAGGTATGCCCACACCCCGATGACAGCAATGCCCAGAAGACTCCAGAGCACGGTTTCCTTCAGGTGATGCTTGGCACGGTTGTAGTGGATGCCGAACAGGTTCCAGTCATAGATGATCAGGATCATCCCGGCCAGATTGATGGCAAACATATTGGATAACACCTTGTTGTCCGCAAAACGGTTCAGTGCCATGGCAAAGGGCGGAATGGCACAGAAGACAAGCAAGGAAATGATGATCCGCTTCAGGGACAGGGAGGAACTGTATTCTTCTTTCATTATGAAAACCTCACGGGCCTATTTTAGCAACAATATGAAATTTCTTGAATCTTTTTCACTTTTCTGCGGAGGAAATCGCTTTTAACAGGCAATAAGGAAGGTGAAGAAAGGAATTTTCATTATGACTACAGTATCAACCGCATTCCATGAGGCAGAGAATCCTGTCATCATCGCCCGCACGATCGGGGAACACTACCGCAGAAGCAGACGGTTCATCCAGCTGAATGCTGAAGGAACACCATTGGATGAGGATCTGTTGAAAACATGCAGCGACGTCTGCCGCAGCGTGGACAAGGCACTGTGTTTCTGCAGACCGCAGACAAAGCAGATCATCCTCAATGCATACCTGGATCCAAGGTATGACGGAAACCGCTACGCAGCGTCCCAGCATGCCGAAGCCCTGGAGGTATTCTTCACCATGCTGCAGCAGATGCTCATGATCCAGGCCAGGTTCCGTTCCTGATAACCATACTTCTGTGAACGATTGTCTTTGGAAACAGCGTTGCGGCAGGATCCTGCTGTGTTAGAATAGAGCCAGGAGTGCATGAATGGAACGATCTGCGTTCTTGAAACAATTGGCAGGTGAATACGCAAAGGACAAGGCAGACATTGCATTGGAAACCACATTTGAACAGCTTGGCATGGACAGCTATGAGATTGTGGATTTCATGCTGAAGGTGGAGGAGCATTTCGGCATTGTGATCGATGATGAGAAAATGCTTTCCATGAAGAGTCTGGATGACGTATGCAACGCCATCGCATGCACAGAGGAGGAACAGAGCGAATGTTCAAGGGAATTGCCGCTTCACAGGGAATTGCAGTAGCGAAGGTCTACAAGCTTCAGCAGCCGGTTCTGGATATCCAGAAGGCATCTGTTGAAGACACAGCAGCCGAGGTTGAGAAGGTCGAGAAGGCATTTGCCAAGACCGTCAGCGACATTGAGAAGATCAAGGAAGTCGCTTCAAAGCACCTCAAGGAAGAAGAGCTTGCCATCTTTGATGCACATCTGATGATGGCAAACGATCCGGACTACAAGGCACAGATCATCGACAAGGTCAACACCGAGAAGATCAATGCCGAAGCCGCAGCGGATGAAGTATCCAAGGCAATGGTTGAGATGTTTGAGGCCATGGACAATGAGTACTTCAAGGAAAGAGCAGCTGATATCAAGGATGTTTCCTTCCGTCTGCTCTGCAATCTGACAGGCAAGGAGATCCCGAACCTTGCAACACTGGATTCACCGGTTGTCATTGTTGCCAAGGATCTGACCCCGTCTGATACAGGCTCCCTGAACAAGGAGTTTGCCAAGGGCTTTGCCACAGAGGTCGGCGGAAGAACAAGCCACTCTGCCATCATGGCAAGATCCCTGGAGATCCCGGCTATTGTCGGTGTCAAGGGAATCCTTGATGCGACAACAAACGGCCAGACCATCATCCTGGATGCCATTGCCGGTGAAGTGATCCTGGATCCGAGTGAAGATCAGATCAAGGAATATGAGAAGAAGGCTGCTGATTTTGCGGCAGAGAAGGAAGCACTGAGAAAGCTCAAGGATGAACCTACGGTTTCCAAGGACGGACACAAGGTCCTGGCTGTCGGAAACATCGGTTCCCCGGCTGATGTTGACGGTGTTCTGGCAAACGGCGGCGAAGGCGTCGGTCTGTTCCGTACTGAATTCCTGTACATGAAGAGCGAGGATGATTTCCCCTCCGAGGATGTCCAGTATGAAGCATACAAGGCAGTCCTGGAAGGAATGGCCGGCAAACCGGTTGTCATCCGTACACTGGATATCGGCGGCGACAAGAAGCTGAAGTACTACTCTTTCCCGGAAGAGATGAACCCGTTCCTGGGTGTTCGTGCCATCCGCTTCTGCCTGCAGCGCAAGGATATCTTCCGCACACAGTTGAGAGCACTGCTCAGAGCATCCGTCTATGGCAAGCTCTGCATCATGTTCCCGATGATCGCTACGGTCAACGAGTTCAAGGAAGCCAAGGCTCTGTATGATGAAGAACGTGCAAAGCTGATCGCTGAAGGTGTCAAGGTCGCAGACGATGTCGAAGTCGGATGCATGATCGAGATCCCGGCTGCGGCAGTTCTGGCAGAGAAGCTTGCAAAGTATGCTGACTTCTTCTCCATCGGTACAAACGACCTGATCCAGTACTCCATGGCAGCTGACCGTATGTCTGAGCCTGTCTCCTATCTCTACCAGCCGCTGAACCCGTCCATCCTGCGTCTTGTCAAGATGACGATCGACGGTTCCCATGCCCATGGCAAGTGGTGCGGCATGTGCGGTGAGATGGCCGGCGATGAACTGGCTGCTCCGGTCCTGTTAGGACTTGGCCTGGATGAGTTCTCCATGAGTGCAACATCCATCCTCAGAGCGCGCCGCATGATCAACTCCCTCTCTTATGAAGAGATGAAGGTCATGGCTGACAAGGCTGTCGAACTGGATACCATGGAAGAGGTTACAGACCTGGTCAAGGCATCCATCGGAAAATAATCAGATCCACACGGAAGGGGACGCACAGTCCCTTTTCGTATGCCCGCTTTCATGTGTTGGCATGTATAATGTTTCCATATGGACAAGAACACAAAGATCGTTTTCATCTCCAGTACCGGCGGACATCTCTCAGAGCTTCTGCAGCTGTCTGAGATGTTCGGACACTGTGATTATCATATTGTCTCTGAAAAGACCCCGAGCAACGCAAAGATGGTCAATGACTATCCAAAGGGCAGGGTAAGCATGCTGGGCTATGGCACGAAGGCACATCTTTTCTCCTACATCTTCATCTTTGCCTTCAACTGCATCAAAAGTCTTTATCTTTACCTGAAATGGAAGCCGGACTATGTCATCACCACCGGCACCCATACTGCCGTCCCGTTGTGCAAGATCATGCATCACTTCCACAAGAAGGTGATCTGGATCGAAACCATGGCAAACGCCACCACAGGAACAAAGGCAGGAGAGATGATCTACCCGATTGCGGATCTCTTCATTGTGCAGTGGGAAAGCATGCTCAAGGTATATCCCAATGCTGTTTACGGAGGCTGGATCTTCTGATGATACTCGTAACGTTAGGAACACAGGACAAGCCGTTTGAACGGCTGCTGCAGTCCGTGCAGAAAGCCATCGATGACGGTGCAGTCAAGGACCGTGTTGTCGTGCAGGCAGGCTATACGAAGTTTGAAAGCAAGGACATGGAGATCTTTGACTACATCCCCCAGGAACAGTTCGCTGCTTATCTCAACCAGGCAGACCTGATCATCACCCATGGCGGTGTGGGAACGATCATGACCGGTTTAAGAGAGCACAAGAAGATCCTTGCCGGGGCAAGGCTTGCAAAGTACAAGGAACACCACAACGACCATCAGACCCAGCTTCTCTCCGCTTTCTCAGAGAAGGGCTATCTGATCTACATGGAGGATCTCTCGGACATCCGCCCTTACCTGAAACAGGCAGAGACATTTGTCCCCAGGGAATACACCTCCAATACGGCAAACATGGTGCATATGATCGAAACATGGATTAATGAAAACAGACCGGCATGATCACCGGTCTGTTTTTCGATTCATCTGACTTTGAGATACGGATACGTGGAAGGAACGTAGAATTCCTCCATGTCATCCAGACGCACACACCCAAGTGTTCTTCCGAACACACACCCGCAGTCAATATGGAGCAGGTTTCTTCCATGGGCGATCTTTCCCTCATACTCCGGTCCGTACAGGAAGGTAGGGGTATGTCCTACGATCATTGTGGTATCATTCCATGGATTGTCATCCATGCCGATGTGCGACC
>OMUX01000023.1 GCA_900314345.1 uncultured Erysipelotrichaceae bacterium
AACTATCATGCATTTCAAGTGTTCAGCCCGCAGAGACATAGACACCTGCACCTTTTGCGCAATATTCACTGCTTCTCATGCGGTTATTCTGAAGAACAGTACCACTTCCAAGTTTCAGTGTTGCACCATTTTCAACCTTGATAAGAGAATCACTGTTGTAGCTGCTCATTGCATTGCCATCAAGGACTATTGACGCAAGAGATAATGTTCCGCTGCTGACGTCAATCAAAGCACCCCTGAAGTCTTCATGACGAGTTAAAGTAATATCACACCATGCTCCTTCTGGATGGTCAGTGCTTTCAGGAAATGAGATCGTCCCAATTACATAAACAGGAATATTCTTACCGGCTTTATTCAGCAGATCTTTAGCTTTTGCAACAGTCTTTACAGGGGTGGCAGTTTCAAAACCATTATTGTTATCATTTCCGTTCTGACCATCAATGTAGATTGCATCAGCATTGCTTGGATTTAATGCAACAATAATCTGATTGTTATTACTGTCATAGGCTGTTGTATATTTTTCATCAAGACCAGCAGGTACTCTGACTATCTGCGCAAATGGTGCACTTCCGCCTTTGAACAGAACATCATTTTCTTTCAGCTCAACTACAGTGCCATTGGAATCGGTTTTTGTATACCATACATCTAATATTGCTGCGTTGACCCCGGTACCAGTGAAATTATCTCCCAGTTCTGCCACCGCATTGCGATTCTGATCATAGTAGCTGAATGTCGAACCACTGAATTCCCTTTCGGCGAACTGCTTATGATTGAATACAGAAGTACCGCTGTCAACAATTGTTCCTGAAATAAATTCATTGCCTGATGTATTCAGATGTGCCTGGTCAGAAACTTTAATATTAAATTCGAATTCTGAACGATGGCTGCTGCTCGTATTGATAAGATTTAAGGTTCCGTCTATATAGAAATAATGTTTCCCGTCACCCTTAAATGTTTGACCGTTCAGATCCAATGTTACAGACTTATCTTTTGTCAGCTTCAGATCACCAGGTGATGCAACGCTTGAAGCAGGAACAGTTTCCTGGGTTTCATCAATATCGCGCTGGAGTTTAATAATATCATTGTTCTTTGCGGCTTCCAGAGCCATCTGAACAGACGGATAATCAAAATCTCCGATTGTCGCAGTCAGTTTGATTTCGATCCTGCCGCCGCCATATGAATCTTCATACTCAACATTCTGGTAAGGAATGTTATATATAGTTCCGTTCTCGTCCTTGTATTGTCTAGAAGCTTTCACTGTCTTCGCAATGTCCGAAGAACCACCCTTAAAGAGAACAAGCATGTCGCTTTCCAGTGGATGTTCTTCGCTGTTCTTTGCATACCGGATAGATGGAGCACTGAAGCCTGAACTAAGTGTTGCAGTATCCTTGCGGCCAAAGTTGTCATAATTCAGTTCTGCAGCCTGAACATTGTTGAATTCAGAAATACCGGCATCAAAGTAAGCGCCTTTAAGGGTCAAATTACCATTTGTTTTGAATGTGCCATTATTAGCAAAGCCCTTTGTAACATCCATTACAGCTGGGGTTTCTGAACTGTTAATGATTGTAAGGTCACCGTTATTGGTAAACCAGCCTGAATTCTTATAAGAACTACCGTTCAGATCAAGAGTCACCGTCTTGCCGCTTGGCACCATTGCATCTGTAGAGTCGACTACTTCGGTTTGTACAATCTTAACCGTATCGCCTTCATCCTTTGCAGCATTGAATGCAGCCTGTAGACTTGTGTAACCATTCAGGCCAATGACTGCAACGCAATTGCTCATATCCGGAACAGCAATAATCTGTCCATCAACAAAACGGATATCTTTGCAATCAAGATTATTTCTAGTCGCTTTCAGCTTTTGCAGATATTTACCACTGCTGCATTTAAACAATGTCAAAGATTCCAGAGGATTCGGGTCAAAATTATAAGTAAACCTGATGGAATCTGCAGTGAACTCACTTCCGAATTCAGCAACGGATTTCCTTCCCCAATGGCTGTAATTCAGTTCTGCAGAACCTTGATGATGATTAAAAACGCTGGTACCAGAATCAAAATAGCTTCCTTCAATCGACAAATCGCCTTCAGTATTCAAGGTTCCGTTATTCTGTGTGTAGCCTGTCGAAGAAATCTTTGCAGGAGAATCATGATCAGAATTCTTAAGCAAGACGGTTCCATTAAAGAAGATATTGCTTGACGTCACATAACTCTTTCCGTTCAGGTCAATCGTCACTGACTTGCCTTCAGGTACCGTGAGTTCTGTTGAGTCTTTTATTGACTGCTGAAGTACTATCGTGTCTCCGCTACTTGCAGCATTGGAAACCGCATCCTGAAGTGTTCCAAACCCATGGTCACCAATTGTAGCAATACTGGCTGTAACAGCCCCACGCTTGAAAACAATCTGATTGTTTTCATAACAAATGTTATTAAAAGTGAAAACTTCATTTTTATCGTTTTTGCCAGTAGCAGTGATAACATTTGCTAGTTTTGGTGAACCGCCATTAAAGAGAACCTCACCTTCATCATCAGCTAATTTCTTACCATCGTCTTTGGTGTATTTAATGGATTCTGCAGAGAAATCAGCACCAAGCTCAGCAGTGTTCTTCCTGCCCCAGTTGATGTAATTGAGTTCATTGTTCTGCTGGTGATTGAACACTGCTGTTCCCCGATCAAAGAAGGATCCGCCGAGATCAATCTTTCCGGAAGAATGGAATGTATTGTAGTTTACAAATGCGATATTTACGGATGCTGCAGTCTCAGCATTGTTTGTCAGTGTCAGATCACCGGAAATGAAGAACCAGTCAGATGTGCTGTAGTTCTTGCCGTTCAGGTCAATCGTGATGCTCTTTCCTTCCAGAACGGTTGTGCTTCCTTCATTGGCATCTGCTTCAAGGACAATGACATCGTCTGTTTTTGCGGCAGCAATTGCTGCAGAGACAGTTTTATATTCCGTGTCATTGATCTTTGCAGCATATGCAATTGTTTCTGTATCCTTGTTCAGCACAAGCTTGCCGTCTTTCCAGGAGATATCCTTGCTTTCAGCCCTGTCTCTATATTCCGTAATGATGGAAGACAGGTCATTGGCACTGAAGAAGAGTTCCTTGTTTTCAGAAGGAACCATATCCTTGTTCTGCGTGTACTTGATTGCAGAAGCTGTGAATGCACTGCCAAGGGTTGCAATGCTCGTTCTGCCCCAGTCGACATAGTCCAGAACAGCACCATCAGCCTGTGTGTTGTTGAA
>OMUX01000049.1 GCA_900314345.1 uncultured Erysipelotrichaceae bacterium
TGTCCACGGTCGTGGACTATTCCATGTCGATGGTGAAGGGTATTTTGAATTTCTTCATGGGCATCATCGTAGCCATCTATCTCATGAATGATACAAAGCGCTGGAAGCGGCAGTTCAAGCAGGTCAGCTATGCACTCTTTCCGAAGAATGCCGCGGAATTCATCTTCCATGTGGGAAGGCTTACGGCAGACATGCTGGACAAGTTCATCTTCGGAAAGGCACTGGATTCCCTGATCATCGGACTGATCTGCGGGCTGGTATGCGCCATCATGAACATGCCGTATACACCGTTGATTGCCTTCATTGTCGGACTGACCAACATGATTCCGGTCTTCGGTCCGTTCATCGGCGCAATCCCATGTGCCTTCATCCTGCTGATCATCCATCCGATCAAGGCTCTGGAGTTCGTGATCTTCATCATCATCCTGCAGCAGATTGACGGCAATATCATCGGTCCCCGCATCCTGGGCGGCTCCATGGGTCTGCCTGCCCTGTGGGTGATGTTCGCCATCCTGCTGGGCGGTGCATTGAACGGTGTGCTGGGCATGTTCCTGGGCGTTCCGTTATTCTCGGTGGTCTATATCCTTGTCCGTGAACATTCCGCAAGAAGAGTCAGGGAAAAGGGCATCGATCTCAGGGAAACATGATTGCATACAAAAAGACGGGGCTTCCGTCTTTTTGTATGGCTTGAAATTTTCTGCGGGATCAATACCAGGACCAGCCGCTGTTTCCGCCGTAGTTCCGGGAACCGGCTTCCGCAGTGGTTTCATCCAGCCTGACTTCCGTGACTTCCGGAACTTCATCCATGAGGATGGCCTTCACGCCGTCCTCCAGGGTGGAGCTGATGGCGATACAGCCGGCACAAGCACCGATCATACGTACCGTTACGACACCATCCACGAAGTCAACCAGCTGTACATCGCCCCCGTCCTGCTGAATGTAGGGACGGATGCGGTTGATGGTCTGCTGGATGCGTTCAACGACATCGCCGGTATCAGCGGCTGTCTGTGTATTCTTTTCTTCTTCACTCATAATCCTGCTGTGAAATCTCCTTTACAGGAATGTCAGTGTGCTCCGAAATGGAACAGCAGGGCAACCAGTGCACCAAGGACAATGCCTCCGAACACTTCGACCCACTTGTGTCCCAGGACGTTCTTCAGCTTGATCTGGTAGATCGGGCTGAGGAATGTCGTATGCAGGTTTTCCTGAACATCCTTGACTAATTGTTGCGTAACTTTGATGTTTTGTCCACTGTAATACCTCACGTTGGCAGCGTCGTAGATGACGATGACCGCCATGGTGAAGCTGACCGCAAACAGGGTGGAGGAGAAGTGCTCCTGCAGGCCTACTGACAGAGCCATTGCCGTAACCATGGCACTGTGGGAGCTCGGGAAGCCGCCGCTTTCCTTGGCAAGGTGCCAGACCCATTTGTGATAGCGGACCCAATAACATAACGGTTTGACCAGCTGTGCAATCAACGCGGCGGATACAGCCGAGAAAAACGGATACATGTTTGTGAACATGACGGATACCTCCGGTCTTTCAAAGTATACCACAGTGTAGCACGCTCTTTGCCCTGCGTGATATACTAGCTCCGGGATCAAGGAAAATGACATATCAGACAGGTCAGATCGTGGAAGGAAAGGTTACCGGCATCCAGCCGTACGGGGCATTTGTTGCCCTGGACAGGAATACCAGCGGCCTCATTCATATATCGGAAATCAGCGACGGCTATGTCAGGGACATCAGCCGCTATGTCAAGGTAGGGGATACCGTCAGGGTCAAGATCATTGACTTCGATGAGAAGAACAACCAGGCCCGTCTCTCCCTCAAGGCGCTGCACAGAAGCCATGCCAGGAATCACCGCAGACAGACCAGCCGCAAGGCCAGCCTGCCGCAGATGAAGCTTGGCTTTTCCACCATTGCCATGCATCTCATGGAATGGGTTCAGGAAGCAGAACAGCAGGAAAAGGATAAGAATGGAATACTTTGACGTCGTGGATGAAGAGGGAAGACCGACCGGGGAAACCGTGGAACGTTCCAGGGCGCACCGGGAGGGCATCCTGCACAGGACGGCACATCTTTGGATCACAAGGCTCCAGGATGGAAAGGTACAGATCCTCTTGCAGAAAAGGGCGATGGACAAGGACTCCTTTCCCGGTTGCTGGGATACCTCGTCCGCAGGACATATACCGGCCGGTCAGGAACCGGAAGACTCCTGTCTGCGGGAACTGCAGGAAGAACTTGGCATCAAGGCGGAAAAAAAGGATCTGGTGAGGATCGGCACCCTGAAGGTCGGCTTTGAAATGGTATTCCATGAGAAACCGTTCAATGACCGGGAGGTGGTGAGCCTGTTTCATCTGAACAAGGATGTGGATCTGAAGGATGTGCATGTTCAGAAGGAAGAGATCGACACAGCAGCGTGGTTTGATCTTCAGAGCGTTTATCAGGACATCATTCACCACGATGAACGATACTGCATCATGAAGGAAAGTCTGGAGATCCTTGCAGGGCATCTCCATGTGAACCTTGCAGAAGGAGAACGAAAATGAAGGGCATTATACTGGCAGGCGGCAGCGGCACACGGCTTTATCCGCTGACAAGGGTGACAAGCAAGCAGCTTCTCCCCGTCTATGACAAGCCGATGATCTACTACCCCCTCAGCACGCTGATGCTGGCGGGAATCAAGGATATCCTCATCATCTCCACCCCGCAGGATCTTCCGAACTTTGAACGTCTTCTGCAGGACGGAAGCCAGTTCGGCGTGCACTTTTCCTACCAGGTGCAGGAAAAACCGGATGGTCTGGCCCAGGCTTTCGTACTTGGAAAGGACTTCATCGGAAATGATGATGTATGTCTGATCCTGGGCGACAACATCTTCTATGGAAACAAGTTCGGAACGATGCTCAGGGAAGCGGCAGCCAATACCGTGAATACACACCATGCCACGGTGTTCGGCAAGTATGTCAATGATCCGCAGCGTTTCGGCATTGCCGAGTTTGATGAAAACGGCAAGGTCATCTCCCTGGAGGAAAAGCCGCAGAATCCCCGCTCCAACTATGCGGTGGTCGGACTGTATTTCTATGACAACAGGGTTGTGAAGTATGCACAGAGCCTGAAGCCTTCTGCGCGCGGAGAGTATGAGATCACGGATCTCAACCGGATCTATCTTGAGAATGAAGAACTGGACATCACGGTATTCGGAAGAGGGTTTGCATGGCTGGATACCGGCACGATGGAATCCCTTGCGGAAGCCAGTGATTTCGTGCGTCTCACAGAACAGGTGCAGGGTGTGCAGATCTCCTGCCCGGAAGAGATTGCCTATTACAACCAGTGGATTGATGAACCGCAGCTTCTGAAGGCGGCGGATGCCTACGGCAAGAGCCCGTACGGTGCACATCTGCGCAACATTGCGGCAGGACATGTACAGACAACATACAACAGAAAGGGAAAACAGTGATGAAGGTCATACTGCTTGGCTGCGGTTATCTTGGCTATAACCTCTATTCCCTTCTGAAGAAGGATTTCGATACACAGATCTGGGGCATTGACAGCCCGTATGCCTCCTATGTAAAGGATTTTACGGAGATTGATGCCTTTGATCCGGAAGCTCTGTCCAAACAGGATTTCAGGGATGCGGTCATTATTGATGCCATCGGTCTGATTGCAAACAATGCCGTATCCAAGGATGAAGCACTGGCCCTGGAAACCATGCAGGAGAAATACGCTGTCATGCTCAGGACGCTGAAGGAAGGCGGTGCGCATTGCTTTGTGTACTTCTCTTCCGGCGGCACGGTCTACGGCAGCAGCCTGCGTCCGATCAATGAAACACATATGCTTCACCCCATGACGCTCTATGCCCGCTCCAAGGCGGCTGTTGAAGAAACGATCCAGGAATCCGGCATCAATTACCTCATCCTGCGTCTTTCCAATCCCTATGGCGGCTATCAGGTCTCCGGCAAGAAGCAGGGGGTGATTCCGATCCTGCTGCGCAAGGCATACCAGGAGGAGCCGTTCTCCATGTGGATTGACGGGGGCAGTGTACGCGACTACTTCTATATCAGTGATCTTGCAAAGGCCATCTCCCTGCTGATTCAGAAGGATATACAGGAAGAGATTGTCAATATAGGGAGCGGACACGGCACAAGCCTGGATGAAGTGATCGCCATGGTGGAAAAGGTCAGCGGAAAGAAACTGACGATCCATCATGAATCCGCAGATGTTCCGGTGGTGGAATCCATCGTGCTGGATATCTCGAAGCTGAAGCAGCTGACCGGATATGAACCTTCTGTATCCATGGAGGAAGGCATCCGGCTGGAAGATGAAAGGATCAGAAAGGAACTTGGTTTATGAAGATACTTGTAACAGGCGGTGCCGGCTTCATCGGCGGCAACTATGTCCACCTCATGGTGAAGGAACATCCCGAGGATACGATTGTTGTCCTGGATTCCCTGACCTATGCCGGAAACCTTGAAACACTGGAACCGGTCATGGATGCGCCGAACTTCCGCTTTGTCAAAGGCGATATCCGTGACAGGGACTTTGTCTCTGCATTGTTTGAAAAGGAACACTTCGACATCGTCATCAACTTCGCAGCGGAATCCCATGTCGACCGTTCCATTGAGAATCCCCAGATCTTCCTGGAGACAAACATCATCGGTGTATCCGTGCTGATGGATGCCTGCCGGAAGTACGGTATTAAAAGGTATCATCAGGTATCCACGGACGAAGTATACGGCGAACTGCCGTCCGACAGGCCGGACCTTCTGTTCCATGAAGACACCCCGATCCATACAAGCTCCCCGTATTCCACATCCAAGGCCAGTGCGGATCTTCTCGTGCTTGCCTATCACAGGACATACGGACTTCCGGTGACGATCTCCCGCTGTTCCAACAACTATGGTCCTTACCAGTTTCCGGAAAAGCTCATTCCGCTGGTTATTTCCAGGGCGCTGGCAGATGAATCCATCCCCGTCTATGGCGAAGGAAAGAATGTCAGGGACTGGCTCCATGTCTATGATCACTGCCATGCCATCGATCTCATTGTCCGCAATGGAAAGGACGGAGAGGTCTATAACATCGGCGGCCACAATGAACGGAACAACCTCGAGGTTGTAAAGACCATCCTGAAGGCACTGGGCAGGTCCGAGGATCTGATCCACTATGTCAAGGACCGGCCTGGCCATGACCTGCGCTATGCCATGGATCCCGAGAAGATCGAGACAGAGCTTGGCTGGAAGCCGGAATATCATTTTGAATCCGGCATCAAGGATACGATTGACTGGTATCTGAATCACAAGGAATGGTGGCAGCACATCGTCAACGGAGAATACCAGAGCTATTACGAAAGGATGTACAAGGACAGAAAATGAAGCAGTATGACTATCTGATCGTCGGGGCAGGCCTGTTCGGCGCTGTCTTTGCCCAGAAGGCCAAGGAAGCCGGAAAGAAGGTCCTTGTCATCGACCGCAGGAACCACATCGGCGGCAATGTATATACAAAGGATGTGGAAGGCATTCATGTCCATGAATACGGCGCCCATATCTTCCATACAAACAATGAAGAGGTATGGCAGTATATCACAGGGTTTGCTCAGTTCAACCGCTTCACCAACTCTCCAGTGGCCAATTACCATGGGGAACTGTATTCCCTTCCCTTCAGCATGTATACCTTCAATCAAATGTGGGGTGTCGTCACCCCGCAGGAAGCCAGGGCGAAGATCGAGGAACAGCGGAAGGAAGCGGGAATCAAAGAACCGCACAACCTGGAGGAACAGGCTGTGTCCCTTGTCGGCACGGATATCTATGAAAAGCTGATCAAGGGCTATACCGAAAAGCAGTGGGGAAGACCCTGCACAGAGCTTCCTGCCTCCATTATCAAGCGCCTTCCGGTGCGTTATACCTTTGACAACAACTACTTCAATGCAAGACACCAGGGCATCCCCATGGGCGGCTACACAAAGATGGTGGAGCACCTGCTGGACGGCATTGAGGTGAGAAACGGTGTGGATTACCTGAAGGAAAAGGAAGCACTGGATGCACTGGCTGACAAGGTCGTATACACCGGTGCCATTGATGAATACTTCGACTATTGTCTCGGAGCGCTGGAATACCGTACCGTCCGGTTTGAAACAGAACTTCTGGATACCGGCAATTTCCAGGGGAACGCTGCCGTCAACTATACGGACAGGGAAACACCATGGACCAGGATCATCGAGCACAAGTGGTTCGAATTCGGCAAGGATGACAACGGCAATGACATTCCGAAGACCGTGATCTCAAGAGAGTATTCCAGTGAATGGAAGCCGGGCATTGAACCGTACTATCCGGTGAACAATGACCGGAACAACACACTGTATGAAAAATACCGTGCCCTGGCTGACAAGGAAGGCAATGTCATCTTCGGCGGCAGGCTCGGGGAATACCGTTACTATGACATGGACAAGGTCATCGAGCGTGCCCTTGCCTGTGCACAGACAGAACTGAAAGACTGAAGAAATATTCAGCATATCCGATGAAGGGGAAGACAATGCGTCTTCTCTTTTCATTCTGCCGGCGTATCAATAAGTGCTAGTATTATTGCCATGAACCAGGCGGAAGCACAGTATGAAAAGATGACGAAAACACCGGTGCACAGATTGATCAATGCTCTCAGTGCACCGACGATCGTCTCCATGCTTGTGACAAATCTGTATAATATGGCAGACACGTATTTCGTATCGCAGATCGGCACTTCCGCAAGCGGCGCCACCGGTGTGGTATTCGGACTGATGGCCATCCTGCAGGCATTCGGCTTCATGTTCGGCCATGGAGCAGGCTCCAACATCTCCAGGAAGCTTGGCTCAAGGAATATCCAGGAGGCCAGGGAGTATGCCAGCAATTCCTTCTGGCTGTCCATCCTGACAGGACTTGTCATTCTGATCCTCGGCCTTCTGAACATGGATGATTTCATGCGGCTGCTTGGAAGCACGGAAACGATCCTTCCCTATGCAAAGGACTATGCCTTCTGGATCCTGCTGGCCGGACCGGCCATGACCAGCAGCTGCGTGCTGAACAACATCCTGCGCTATGAAGGAAAGGCTTTCTATGCGATGATCGGCTTAACAGCAGGCGGCATCCTGAACATCTTCGGCGATGCCATTCTGATCAACGTATTCCACATGGGTATCTGCGGGGCCGGCCTTTCCACATTTGCCAGCCAGTATATTTCCATGTTCATCCTTGCACTTCCCTATCTTCAGAAGAAGGTGCAGTCACGTCTGTATCCAAAGGACTTTACGAGAAGGAAGGAAGTCGTCTTCAATATTCTCTACTGCGGCATGCCGAGCCTCATGCGCCAGGGACTCAATTCCGTGTCCACCATGTTCATCAACCACTCTGCAGCGTTCTATGGCGATGCGGCAGTAGCCGCAATCTCCATTTCCATGCGCATTGCAAACTTCCTGTTCTGCATTGCCATCGGCATCGGCCAGGGCTTCCAGCCTGTCAGTGCCTTCAACTATGGTGCAAGAATCTACAGCCGGGTGAAGGAAGCGTTCCTGTATGCCATGAAAAGCGGAACCATCATCCTTGCACTGCTTGGAATCCTTGGCTGGATTTTCAGCGAACCTCTGGTACAGCTGTTCCGCAATGATCCCGAGGTCATCGGCATCGGGTCAAGAGCCCTGAAGTATCAGTGTCTGATCCTGTGGCTCAATCCCATAACGATGTATGCAAACATGCTGTTCCAGTCCATCGGAGAAGGAAAAACAGCGACGTTTCTCGCATCACTGCGGTCCGGCGCTGTTCTGATTCCTGTAGGCCATGTATGCGAAATGGTGAACGGAGTACCATAAACGGGACTGCTGGAATC
>OMUX01000060.1 GCA_900314345.1 uncultured Erysipelotrichaceae bacterium
TAGCTCCAGAAACAGTATACCATATCGTAACAAAATAAATTGTAATGTTATGAAACAATAGTAGATTTTATTTTGTTACAATTCCTTAGGCTGCAATGATAAAAGGAGAAAAGAAGAATATGAGAAATGAATGGCAGGGTTTCAAGGGATCCCATTGGGTCCGCGACATCAACGTCCGTGATTTCATCCAGCAGAACTACACGCCGTATGAAGGAGACGCTTCCTTCCTGGAAGGCACGACCAAGGAAACGGATACACTCTGGGATGAGATCCAGAAGCTGCAGAAGAAGGAAAGGGAAAACAGCGGCGTTCTTGAATGTGAGACAGAGGTTGTCTCCGGTCTGACAGCTTATCCGGCTGCGTATATCGTTCCGGAACACCCGGAACTGGAAAAGATCGTCGGTCTTCAGACAGACAAGCCGCTGAAGCGTGCCTTCATGCCGTACGGCGGCATCCGCATGGCACAGGAAGCTGCTGAGACCTATGGCTGGCATGTGGATGACAAATTCAATCAGATCTTCACGGAATATCACAAGACACACAACCAGGCAGTGTTTGATGCATATACCCCGGAGATGAAGCTGGCAAGACATTCCCATATCATCACGGGTCTTCCGGATACCTATGGAAGAGGCAGAATCGTCGGCGACTACAGAAGGATTGCCCTGTACGGCATTGAAAGACTCATTGCCGAAAAGAAGAAGGATCTTGAAAACTGCGGCGATGGAACAATGATGGATGACATCATCCGTCAGCGTGAAGAACTGGCAGAGCAGATCCGTGCACTCAAGGGCATCCAGGATATGGCTGCGATGTATGGCTTTGACATCTCACAGCCGGCTGCCAATGCAAAGGAGGCTGTGCAGTGGCTGTACTTCGGATACCTCGCTGCGATCAAGACACAGAATGGTGCAGCAATGTCCGTGGGCAGAGTATCCACATTCCTTGATATCTACATTCAGCGTGATCTCAACAACGGAACACTGACAGAGAAGGAAGCACAGGAACTGATTGACCAGTTTGTCCTCAAGCTGCGCATCGTCAAGTTTGCCCGCATTCCTTCCTACAATCAGCTGTTCTCCGGCGACCCGGTATGGGCAACCCTGGAGGTTGCAGGTCTTGGCCAGGATGGCCGTTCCATGGTCACGAGAAATGACTTCCGCTTCCTGCATACCCTCGAGAACATGGGACCGGCACCGGAACCGAACCTGACGGTTCTGTATTCTGAGCGTCTTCCGGAAACATTCCGCAGATATGCCGCATCCATTTCCATTGCGACATCTTCCATCCAGTATGAAAACGATGATGTCATGCGTCCGATCTGGGGCGATGACTACAGCATCTGCTGCTGTGTCTCTGCAACACAGACCGGCAAGGAGATGCAGTTCTTCGGCGCCCGTGCAAACCTGGGCAAGGCACTTCTCTATGCCATCAACGGCGGCAAGGATGAGAAGTTCAGAGACAAGGAAGGCCATCATCTGCAGGTAGGACCGGAACTGGCTCCGATCACCAGCGAGTATCTGGACTACGATGAAGTCATGCACAAATATGACCTGATGCTGGACTGGCTTGCCGGCTTGTATGTCAACATCCTGAACCTGATCCATTACATGCATGACAAGTACTACTATGAAGCAGCCGAGATGGCACTGATTGATACAGATGTCAGAAGGACGTTCGCTACCGGTATTGCCGGGTTCTCCCATGTTGTCGACTCCCTGTCTGCGATCCGCTATGCAAAGGTGAAGCCGATCCGCGATGAGGAAGGTGTCACTGTGGACTTCGAGATCGAAGGCGATTTCCCGCGCTATGGCAACGATGATGAAAGAGTCGATGAAATGGCAGTGGAATTGCTCAGGACATTCATCACCAAGGTGAAGAGACACCACACCTACAGGAACTCCGAGCCGACCACATCCATCCTCACCATCACATCCAATGTGGTATACGGCAAGGCAACAGGTGCTCTGCCGGATGGAAGAAAGGCATATGAACCGTTCTCACCGGGTGCCAACCCGGCCTACGGTGCTGAGAAGAACGGCCTGCTTGCATCACTGAATTCCACGGCAAAGCTTCCGTATGAGTATGCCCTGGACGGCATTTCCAATACCCAGACCATCAACCCGGGTGCCCTTGGCAATGAGCCTCAGGAAAGGGTCGGCAATCTGGTGCATGTCCTGGATGGATACTTCCATCAGGGTGCACATCACCTGAATGTGAATGTCTTCGGCATTGAAAAGCTCAAGGATGCCATGGAACATCCGGAGAAGCCTGAATATGCAAACTTCACGATCCGTGTTTCCGGCTATGCGGTCAAGTTCATTGATCTGACAAGAGAACAGCAGCTTGATGTCATTGCCAGAAATGCACACGAGACAATGTGAGTCTGAAACAATTACTGCAATCCAAGAAACCGGCTGATATCAAGGCCGGTTTCATGCTGTATTGGATCTGGTGAAGAATGATGCGGCACTTTCGTGTTCCCTGGCATATCATTGTACTGTTAACGAAGCGGAAAGCGTACACAGGATGAAAGAAGAAACGAGCAAGAAGGAACTGTTTGAAACCATGCCGGTGGGGAAGGCACTGATGACGATGGCCATTCCGACCATCATCTCCCAGCTGGTCAATCTGATCTACAACATGGTGGATACCATCTTCATCGGGCAGTCCGGTGATGCATATAAGACAGCGGCAGTGACGCTTGTCTTCACCATCTTCATGATGACAATCTCCTTCGGCAATCTGTTCGGTGTCGGCGGCGGTTCATTGATGGCAAGACTCTCCGGCAGCCACCAGGAGAAACAGGCCAAATCCGTCTGTGCCTTCAGCTACTGGGGTGCTGTTTCCATTGCGGTGCTGTATTCCCTTCTGATCTGGCTGTTCACGGACCCGATCCTGAAGTTCCTTGGTGCATCATCCAATACCATGGAATTCTGCAGACAGTATGTCTTCTATGTTGTCATTCTGGGCGATGTACCGATGATCGCAAGCGGGGCGGGTGCGCATCTATTGCGCAATACCGGGTATTCCAAAGAGGCAGGCTTCGGCCTGACGATTGGCGGACTTCTGAATATTGTCCTGGATCCGCTGTTCATGTTTGTTCTGCTTCCAAAGGGCAATGAGGTGGCAGGCGCTGCCATTGCCACACTGCTGTCGAATGTTGTCTCCTTTGTGTACATTACCTGGCAGCTTGCCAGACTTTCCTCTTCCTCAGTCCTCAGCATCAATCCGTCTGAAATCCGTCTGATCCGCAAAGAGGACATCAAATCTGTCTTCTCTGTGGGTGTTCCTTCCGCGTTACTGACAGGTCTGTTTGATGCAGCAAACATGGTGCTGAATTCACTGATGGCCGGCCATGGAGACCTGCAGCTTGCGGCAGTCGGTATTGTCATGAAGGCGGAACGGCTGCCCAATGCCATCAATGTCGGCATCGGACAGGCGATGCTGCCGATTGTTGCCTACAACTATGCTTCAGGAAATCATGGAAGACTCAATGCCGTCATCAACAAGGCAAGGGTATGGGGATACTCCATATCTGCTGTTACCATCGTCCTGTATGAGGTCTTTGCCCATCCTGTCTGCTCCATCTTCCTCAGTACGTCCAACGGTGCCGCTGAAGCAACACAGACCATAGCCTATGCGGAAGCCTTCCTGCGCATCCGCTGTCTTGCATCACCGTTCCAGTTCACCAACTTCAACACATCCTTCTGCATGCAGGCGGTAGGATACGGCTCCGGAACATTGCTGCATTCCTTCATGCGCGAGATTGTCTTCTATATTCCTTTCATGTTCCTTCTGAATGCTGCATTCGGGCAGACCGGTCTTGTCAGTGCCGTGGTGCTTGGTGAATTCTGCGGCGGTGTCTTTGCATTGCTGTTGTTCAGAAGATGGAAAAAGAAGAACCTGAGCTTTGCCATGCAGTGATATGCAAGGCATGTCATTATAATGATCTGAGTGAGGTAATTACATGAGTGCAATTGAACAGATTGATGAACGCCTGCAGCATTTCAATGTCCATGACATTACAAGAGATGCCTGCATGCTGAAGGGGAAACTGAGGGAACAAGGCTACGACTGGTGGTGGCATTCGCTGACCGGTGTCAATGAGAAGACCGGGGAAGAGAAGGCTTTCTTCATCGAGTTCTACCTGATCAATCCGGGTCTTGCGGAAGATACACCGGTATTAGGACAGCTGCCCATGAACCGGACACTGGGCAAGAAGCCGTCGTATCTCATGGTCAAGGCCGGAAGCTGGGAAAAGGACAAGGCACAGCTGCACCGTTTCTTTGCCTGGAAGGATATTGAAGTCAGTGAAGGTGTCCCCTTCTGTGTGCGTGCAGATGACTGCCTGTGCTCTGAAACACAGCTGAAGGGTTCCGTGCATGTAAAGAGAGAAGAAGCACTGGCACATCCGGAATGGATGTGTGATGGCGGAGACATGGAATGGGATCTTGCTGTGGACAAGAAGATTGCCTTCAATGTCGGACCGGGTGCCGGAAAGGCGCTGCGGGATGCCGATGCTTTCCAGATGTACTGGCATGCCGAAGGCATGAAGACGGAGTATTCCGGAACCATCCTTTACAACGGAGAAAAGTACATCGTTACCCCTGAAACAAGCTATGGCTATGCGGACAAGAACTGGGGCAGTGATTTCACTTCGCCATGGGTCTGGCTGTCTTCGAACTGTCTGTACAGCAAAAAGACGGGAAAACAGCTGAAGAACAGTGTGTTTGATATTGGCGGAGGAAGACCGAAGATCTTCTTTGTGGCACTGGACCGTACACTGCTTGGCGTCATGTATCATGAAGGAAAGGAATACGACTTCAATTTCTCCAAGGTGCCGCTGCAGGTGAAGACGGAGTTCTCATTTCATGAGAATGACACGAATGTGTTCTGGCATGTCAGACAGGAGAACATCCATGCCGTCATGGATACGAATATCACGTGCAAGAAGGAAGACATGCTGTTTGTGAACTATGAAGCACCGGATGGTGAGAAGCGCTACAGCAGACTCTGGAACGGCGGCAATGGAACAGGGACCATCCGGCTCTATGAGAAGAAGGGCAGTGAGGTCTCACTGATCGACGAGATGGAAGCCACACATGTCGGCTGTGAATACGGAGAGTATGACAAATGACAATGGACTATGACAAGGCAGCAGGGTTCTGGGTGAAGAAGGACAAGGAGACAGCTGTATGTCCGGATGTGAAGGAACGGCTGGATGCTTTCCTTGCAGCGCATCATGTCTGTGCGCTGGCTGCTGCCGCAAATGACTTTGTGCGCTGCACACCTCTGGAATATACATATCTGGAACATGCCTTCTGGATCTTCTCAGAAGGCGGTCTGAAGTTCAGGGCACTGAAGGAGAACAGACATGTATGCCTTGCTGTCTTTGACAGTGATCCTTCCTTCGGCGGTCTGCACAGTGCACAGATCATGGGAACAGCAGAGATTGTGGAGCCTTTCTCAGAAGAATATGAAAAGCTGCTTGCATACAAGCATATTCCGGAAGCGGTGATCCGGAAGATGGAAGAGCCGATGCACCTGATCAAGGTGATTCCGGAAGAGGCTGATTATCTGGATTCCGGTCTCAAGAAGGAAGGATACGGATCAAGACAGCACATTGTCTTCTGAATCATTCGTTGACATGGGAGTCGACAAGGTTGTTGATCCAGACGCCCTTGTGCACCAGGAACAGACCCAGGGCAACCTTGTAGAGATCCACCAGATGGATGATCAGGAAGATCTGAATGATGTCCAGGCTGGTAAATCTGGAAAGCACATAAGCTGCAGGGAACGAAACGGCGATCATGCCCACGGAATCAAACAGGAATGTGATGATGGTCTTCCCGCCGCAGCGCAGGGTGAAGTAGCTGGCATTGTACAAAGCGGAAATCCAGAGGGTCAGGCCGCAGATCCTGAGCAGGGAGGAAGCCATGGCACGGATTTCGTCACTGGTGTTGTAGATGTGCGGGAATACCGGAGCCAGGAGAAACAGTACAATTCCCAGCAGCATCGAGATCAGGAATGTGACCGTGATCAGCTTCCGGTCTGTATCCACAGCCTGGTCTGTTTTTCCTGAGCCAAGCTGCTGGCCGACCATGATGGAAATGCAGTCGCCCATGGCAATGTTGAAAACAAAGAACAGGCTTTCGATGGTGTTGGAGATGTTGTAAGCGGCTACTGCTGCGATGCCGCGTGTGCTGTAGCACTGGGCAAGGGCGGCAATACCGACGGAAAACAGGAATTCATTCAATGTCAGAGGGAAGCCTCTTCTGATAATGTCCTTTGCAAGGGATGCAGGGATATGGAATCTGCTCAGCAGGTGATGGAAGAACGGGAAGCGTTCCTTGTACTTCATAACGAAGAAGAGAAGCACTGCCAGTTCTGCAAAACGGGAAATGACCGTGGCGATGGCGGCACCATCAGAACCTAATGCAGGAAAACCAAGATAGCCGAAGATCAGAAGTGTATTGCCGATCAGGTTCGTGAAGATGGCTGCCAGGGATGCAATCATCGGAAGCCTTGTTTCTCCGGTTTCCCGGATGGCGGAGCTGATGGACTGCGACAGGGCAAAGGGAATGAATCCGATGCACAGGATCCGCAGGTAGGAGGTGCCGTATCCAAGGGTTGCCTGAACATCTGCAGCAGTGTCTGTGCCGCTGTGCAGGAAAATGGAAATGAGCTGTTCGCCGTGTGTCAGGAAGAGAAGGATGATGACCGTACACACGATCATCTCTATGACAAGCTTGAAGCGCAGGCAGTTCCTTTGACCATTGGAATCTCCTTTGCCATAGAACTGTGCGCCGAAGATGGAAGCACCGGCAATAGAACCGAACACCGTCAGGTTGAAGATCGCTGTCAGCTGGTTGGCAATGGAAACACCGCTCATGGCAAGCGTGCCGATCCTTCCGACCATGATGTTGTCCAGCATGTTGACAAAGGATGTGACAACCTGCTGGATGAGAAGCGGCAGGACGATGGTGATCACCGTTTGGTAGAAATCCCTGTCGCCGAAGTATTTTTCACGGAATGTCTTCTGCATTGGAGAATCATACCACATGTACGTTTCTCTGTTGTGGAAATGTCGAAGGAGTTTCACGCTATACTGAAGGGGCAGAAAGGCAGCAGTTTGTATTTCACTGCAGGGAAAGATCTATGTTGACAACAGTACTGGCCGCACTGACGGCACTGGAATTTGTATTCATTTTCTGGCTTGAGACAATCATGACCGATTCAGAGAAGACAGCGAAGACATTCGGCATGGATGTATCCGTGCTGAAGGATCCGAACATGAACGTGTCCATGAAGAACCAGGGTGTATACAATCTGGGCATTGCAGTTCTGATTCTGGTGGCATTGTTTGCAAAGCAAAAGGCAATGCTTCTGTGCCTCATGGGATACATCGTCTTTGTGGCTGCGTATGGCAGTGCAACGGTGAACAGATCCATCCTGCTCAAGCAGGGGGGTCTTGCCATCCTGACGATCATCAGTGCATTGTTCTGAGAAATGATGGGACAGGGAGTCAGTATGAAGATGCTGCTGCAGGTGATTGTGGCAGCATACGGGGCCCTTGGCATGGTGGAACGAGCGTTGTCAGGAAATCTTGCCATGGCCCTCATATACGGTGTCTTTTTTGCAACTGGCCTAAGAGGTGCTGTTTCCGTATGGAAGGAAGAACATCCGCAGACTGAAGCAAAAGAAGAGGAACCGGATCAGGATGACTACAGCTATGAAGCTGCCAGGGCAAGATGGCATAACCTGCAGCTCGAAGAAAAAGAAGATGAAGAGCGCAGTGTCATTGATGAACATGCATTCCTCTATTATCAGAAACAGATTGATGAACTGAATGAAGCAATCCCTGACTATGTTATTTCCGATCGTCTTTATCGGCTGTCAGGAAGACTCTGGACGGCGGACAAGGTGGAAAAGGATCATCTGGAAGACAAGGAGACATTCCGGAAGATGAAGCAGCACTACCTTCCTTTGATGCTTTCAATCCTGCGGCAGTATAAAAAGCTGCAGGATGCCCCTGGAAACAGGGAAAAGGAAGATACTGCAGAGGATCTTTGCCATACGATTGACATGATCAATGCGGCAATGGATACGGTCATGGAACGGGCGGAGGAAATCCCGCAGTCATTCAGAGGCAATACTGTCAAAGAGGGTACACTTTCGCAGAAGCGGGGAACAGGAGAAACAGATCATGAATGAAATCTACCATCGTATCGTAAGCGCTTTATAGACCCCGTCTGGAAAAATCCTAGTCTCCCAGGCACACTGTC
>OMUX01000216.1 GCA_900314345.1 uncultured Erysipelotrichaceae bacterium
TCCTATGATGTATATGATGAAGCAAGAGTAGAATCTGAAGTGCCTCCGACAGTGCCGAACTTTATCGGAAGAGATGTTGGTGTAGTAACTTCCTGGGCAACAGCAAACAACATCCAGGTTGGCATCAACTATGTTCAGGACAGCACACAGGCAAACGGTGTCGTTACTTCACAGGATGTTGCGGAAGGAACACAGATTTCTGACATCACATACATGACTGTAACTGTTGTAGACAACAGTGTGCAGCCTACAGCAACACCGGCGGCTACTCCTACAGCTACGCCAATTGCAACGCCACAAAACATCGCGACACCAGAGTCTACAACAACACCTGCGCCATCGCAGACGGTAGAACCGACAACTCAGCCTTCTGTTCCAACAGCTGAACCTTCTGCACCAACGGCAGAGCCGATTGTTCCTACAGCAGAACCATCCACGCCAACAGCAGAGCCATCTACACCAACGGAAGAACCATCAACACCAACGCAAGAACCTACTGCTGTACCTGCAGGTGACAATGAATCAAGTGGTGGAAACGGAGAAACAGGCGATCCTACATAAGAAATTTATATTGATATCAGCACCCTGTCTGGCTTACTACACTGGCAGGGCGCTTTTTTCGTATTTCAGAACATGTGAAACAGTGTGATTCCTGCATGGTATAATAACCACGTATTTTTACATACTTTTAATTATGGACAGAAAACTGATCAGCAACTATATCTACAACATCCTCTATAACATCCTCTCAGTGATCCTGCCATTTATTACGACACCGTATCTCTACAGGACACTGGGGACGGATACCTTAGGTATCTACAACTACGCTGCCAGCATCATGCAATGGTTCATTCTCTTTGGTGTCTTAGGCGTCAATACCTATGGAAACAGGGAGATTGCCAAGGTAAAGAACAACAAGGATGATCTGAACCGGACATTCTTTGAAATCTTCTGGATGCAGATGCTGAATGTTGCCATTGCCATGGCAGCGTATCTCCTGTTTGCACACTTTGCCTTTGGCAGTGATGCCTTCTACTATGAACTGACCGGTCTCACCATGGTTGCGACCATGATGGACATCACCTGGTTTTTCTATGGCATCGAAGACTTCCGCACGGCAAGCATCCGCAACATGGCAGTGCGTATCATCGGCGTTGCGGCAATCCTGATCTTCATCAAATCCAAGGATGATCTTGGACTTTATATTGTCATCAATATCGTGACACAGCTCATCGGCCAGCTGATCATGTTCCTGCAGCTAAGGCAGTATATTCACTTCCAGAAGGTATCCCTGAAGGATGCCTACCAGCATCACTTCAAGGCAACCTTCCAGCTGTTCATCCCGACCATTGCAATCTCAGTCTATACGATGTTTGACAAGACCATGATCGGCGCCTTGTACAACAAGAGCCATGTCACACTGTATACCACAGCCATGGATCTGGACCGTACCATGACGATGTTCATTACCAGCATCGGAGCAGTGATGCTGCCGAGAGTCACCAATATTTTCTACAACGATGAAAACGGAGAAGAAAAGGCAAAGAACATGGTGAATACCACCATGAAGATTGCCCTGATGCTGGGACTTCCCATGTGCTTTGGCATGATCGGTATTGCCCATAACTTTGTTGCCTGGTACCTGCCGGAAACCCCGGAGGTAGGAGAACTCATTGCCATGGGTGCCCCGATCATCATATTGATTGCCATGTCCAATGTCACAGGTACCCAGTACATGGTGCCGACAGGCATGTACAACCAGTACACAGCATCCGTGGTACTGGGATGCTGTGTGAATGTGTTCTTCAACTTCATGTTAATACCGAAATATGGTGCCTATGGTGCCATCATCGGTTCTGTCATAGCTGAAGCTGCCGTCACAACCACGCAGATGATCCTGATCCATAAGAAGATGACAATCAGCTTCCTGCAGAAGTCCTATCTTTGCTATGCGGCAGGGACTGCA
The DNA here is from genome assembly GCA_900314345.1 of uncultured Erysipelotrichaceae bacterium. GTDB lineage: Bacteria > Bacillota_I > Bacilli_A > Erysipelotrichales > Erysipelotrichaceae > Bulleidia. Next base: position 1,967 of record OMUX01000216.1, read on the forward strand.
CTGATGTATTTTGCCGTATGGTTTGTCGGCAGAATCACACCGATATCCTTTGTTGGATCTGTACTGCAGATCCTTGCCGGGGTGCTGGTCTACTTCCTGGTCCTTTACTTCTCCAGAGAAGATTTCTGCATGAAGGTGCTTGAAAAGGCACGCCACAGAGGAAAGAAGAATGCCTGAAGTCAGTATTGTTGTTCCTGTCTACAACGTACAGGACTATCTTCCCAA
>OMUX01000062.1 GCA_900314345.1 uncultured Erysipelotrichaceae bacterium
GCAGGAAACAACCATGTTGCTGTCCTGGGCAAGGGAAAAGACCGTATTCAGAAGATGCGTCTTTCCTTCACCGTATCTGCCGAGAATGATTCTTCCCTTGGACACATCGTTTTCACAGACAGCCTCAAGATCATCCAGTTCCAGGGAGAGGAGATCCTGTCTTGCCTCAGTAAATGCCCTGCCGACAGCACGGCTGGGAATACCGGAGCGAAGTGCTTCAATGATCTTCCTTGCGTTCATGTCAGCCATTGTTGTCCACCCCTTCTTCCTTCTGCAGAACTGCACGGTATACCGTCTCTGCGATACCGACGCCGGAGTTTCTTGACTGATCAAGCATGTCCTTGGCCTCCTGCAGACTCATCGGCTGCAGGGAAGCAGAGTGTTCCTTTGCCTTTGATGCAAGCTGCTCTGACATGCTCACCAGATATTCCGGTGTATAGAACTGTGATGCAAACCGGTCAAGATCGGCAATATCCGCAAAACAGTTGAAACGTCTGGATACAATCTCATTCTGCACACGCATCCAGAGTGCCTGGTATGACTTCATGCCAGCGTTTTCGTTGTCCATCAGAACGCGGTCGAAGCCAAAGACGAACATGATGTACTGCATGGTATCGATATCATCAATCAGCTGACGGATCAGCTCGTATGTATCATCCCTGCGCATCTTCGTATAATGCATCTCATCGGTACCCTTGGCGGACTGCAGGATATCCAGATCATCCACACAGATGACAAGACCTTTGTACCCTGCCTTGCGCACAAACGATGCCAGCGACCGCAGCATGTGCCTTGCATTGTATTTTGTGATTCTGGAAGGAGAAAGACCAAGCTGACGCAGCGCGGAAAGCTTGACGGACTTGTCCGCATTCAGCCAGCCATAAAGTGTGTCCTCACTTGTCTGATCCAGCACCGGTCTTCCAAGAAGACTGCCTGTCAGAAGTGCACAGGCATCCGCAAAGTTGTTGTCCATGAGCGGATCCTTGCGGAACATGTCATTCAGCTGATTGCGGATCTCCAGAAACATGACTGCATCATTTTCATGCCGATCGCTGAGATAGTCATAGAAACGCTTTCCTTCAGGAATGTCCTCAGGTTTGTAGCCAAGCCTGCGTACGATTTCATCCGCACAGCCCTGCAGGCAGGCCTGGAAGTCTGTCTGATGCAGCACCTCCAGATAGATTTCCCGGAAATCATTCAGCCACACATTCTTCGCTGAAAAACTGACTGTGCGGAAGCCGCCGGCCTCTGCACGCTTTGCAAAGCTGTTCAGGAAGAACGTCTTTCCTGAACCAGGACGGCCGGTCACGAACTTGATCTTGCTGCCGCCGCCGGAGATGAAATCCTGCAGATAATACTGATCCCAGAAATCCAGGAGATAATCCATGCCTGTGCTTTCCGGAAACAGTCCCCCTTCTCTTCTCATATGCCTTGTCCTCGATTATTTGTAGAATCTGATTTCGCCAAGATAACGTTCCGTTCCGTTTTCATCCAGAATGCGGATTGCACTGCCGATATTCTTGGATGGTCCGAAGTCCACCCTTCTTCCATCCTTTGTATAAGTTGTCTCACGGATCGGATACAGCCTTGCAATATCATAGGCGAATGCCTGCACGTCATATTCCTTGCGGAGTCTTGCCATTGGCACCATTTCCTTGTATACGCTGTTCTGCCCGAGATAACCATCCTTGCTCTTGCCGCTCTTCTTGATGAAGCTGTCATATGCTGCAGCCAGTTCATTGATGAAGCTTTCCGCCTTGAAGTTCATGGCATTCAGCTTTTCCTGTCTGGTACGCACCGTATCCACAAATACCGAAGGACGTACCGTCGGTACTGCCTTGCGGTCAATGACTGCATTATCATTCACCGCATCCGTGCTGACGATATACGGGAACATCTCGTACTTGCCTGTTTCCTTCTGCACGACATCAATGCCCTGCTTTTCGCATTCTGCCAGCACCTGATCCATGAAATCACTGCCCTGCAGATATGCATGGAGATCAAATCCGGCAATCTCCGCATTGATGGCATCCGCTGCTGCCTGCAGGTCATTGATCGTATTGTTCAGCGTATCAGCTGTCTTCTTCAGCGTCTTGTAATCACCGCTTTCCAGTGCCTTGATCATGGCCTTGGATGCCTTTGTCAGGGCTGCAGTCTTGTCCTTGAAGTTCTTCTCTTCCGGCTGTACTGCTTCATAAAATGATTCGTAATCCATAATCTTCCTCCCGTATGAATTTTCAGTTTTCTGTTGATCAAGCCTATTTTAGATTATGCTGAATACAACGGCAACAAAGAGTGAAAGGAGCAGGCAATGGAAAAGAGACCCTATGCATGGCAGAAGGAATGCCTGCAGGCATGGAAAGATGCAGGATATCATGGTGTCATTCATGTCATTACCGGAGCAGGGAAGACATTCTTTGCCATGCTTGCCATTGATGCCCTGACCGCACAATATGGAAACCACCTGAAGGTCAAGGTTATCGTCCCTACCTCAGCGCTTGCCTCACAATGGCAGAAGTCCCTCATATCACATGGCTTTACCGCAGAGGATACAGCCATCCGCAGCGGTACACAGCATGGCAATCCACAGGCCAGGTTTGTAATCTATATTGTCAATTCTGCACGCTATTCTGTCTCAAGACAGATTCTATCTGACATGAAGGAAGGCAGGCATGTCCTTCTGATCGCGGACGAATGCCATCGCTATACCGGAAAGGAAAACCGCAAGATCTATGACTTCATGAAGGATCCTGCATTCATCCCTGAACAGTATTCCAGCCTCGGGCTTTCCGCTACACCGCAGAATCCGCTTTTTGAAAGCGTCACTGTACCTGCTCTTGGAAGAATTATCTATACCTACGATTACAGAAACGGGCTCCAGGATGAAACAATCTCTCCGTTCACCATCTTTGAGACAGCGGTACCTCTGAATGAAGATGAACAGACAGCATATGACGATCTGACAAACATGTTGATCATGGCTTTCAACAGACTGAAGAAAAGATATCCCCGGCTGAATGAAATGAAGGAT
>OMUX01000100.1 GCA_900314345.1 uncultured Erysipelotrichaceae bacterium
CTTCCTTACAGCCCAGACATCCTCCGGCTTATTGTAGTACGGATAAGTCACCGTGGAGGATACAGCACAGGCAATCTTTCCGCCTTCTACCAGTTCATGGCATTTGTTCACAGTCAGAGCATGAGCAATGAACATATTGTAGTCCATCTGCGCGCGGAGCTTTTCCTTTTCATGAATATCCATTTCCTCATAGATGTTCATTCTTTCATCCACACGCATCATGAGGTTCTGTTCATTGTGCACAAGCCAGAACTTTACCCTGTCTCCGTATGCCTTGAAACACACTTCCGCATATCTGGCAAAAGCTTCAGCTGTCTTCCTGGAAGCCCAGCCGTTGTACTTCTTCACCAAGGCAAAAGGAAGATCAAAATGATAAAGTGTGACAAACGGTGTGATTCCACAGGCAATCAACTTGTCAATGACCTTGTTGTAGAAATCTACACCCTTTTGATTGACTTCTCCATCCCCGTCCGGAATGATCCTTGCCCAGGAAAGTGAGAAGCGGTATGCCTTCAGTCCAAGCTTCTGCATGGACTCGATGTCTTCTTCCCAGTGATGATAGAAGTCGGAAGCCACCTTTGAGTCTGCCTGAACAGCAGACTTCTTGAAGGAGTTGTTGTCGGCAACCGTCATACCCTTGCCGTCTGCATCCCATCCACCTTCAATCTGGAACGCAGAGGAAGAGGCACCCCAGTAGAAATCGCTCGGATATGTATATGTCATTTCAGGTTCCTTTCCGAATTATCGTTTCAAGACGACAATCGGGCAGTCAGCGACTGCCCGATCATCATTCAGCGTGATCGATCAAGCGTCGATCTGCTTTTCCATTTCAGCGTCCTTGTCGTCTTCGAAGCCAAGGATCATTGTCAGAGCACAAGCACCGAAGAATGCCACACAGATACCGATGAGGTATGCCAGGAACATTCCGAAGGTGTTGTCAGAGCAATAGTATGTAGCGATGGTAAGAATACCGTTGTTTGCGAAACCATGATTGGAAGCGCCGCCGATGCCCATGATAGCGCCGCCGGCAGCACCAGCGATGATGGCTGCGATCATCGGCTTCTTGAGACGCAGGTTGCATCCGTAAATCGCCGGCTCAGTGATACCAACAAGGAATGCAGATACAGTAGCAGAAGCTGCGACACCTCTGAGTTCCTTGGACTTTGTCTTGAGCATTACGCCAAGCGCTGCACCAGCCTGTGCGAAGTTTGCTGCACCGGCATAGCACATCAATGTGTTGTGGCCGGCACCGCACTTGTGAGCAGAAGCAGTAACTGCAACATCATTGAGACCAATCGGAAGCAGGGCACGATGTGCACCGAAGATGACTGCAACACCCCACAGACCACCGATCATGGCACCGCCAAGAGCCGGAGAGAACGAGATGATTGCACTGTAGATCCACTGCAGGAAGTAGCCGATGTAAGCGCCGACCGGGCCGACAACACACAGCATGACCGGCAGCATGATGATGAGAGACAGTCCCGGAACCAGAATAATCTGCAGAATTTCCGGAACAACTTTCTTCAGGAACTTCTCCAGATAGGAGAGAACCCAGACGGACAGGATGATCGGGATGACAGACTCCGTATAGGAGAATACCTTTGTGGATTCACCGATCGTGAATGCTGTCTTGATGACCGGCAGGCCGAAGATTGTGGAAGCCGTAGCAGTATCCGTAATCAGAGTATCGATTGCCGGATAGCACAGGAATGCGCCCAGAACCATGGCTGCGACACGAGAGCACTTAAATGCCTTGGAAGATGTATAAGCCAGGAAGACCGGCATGTAGTAGAAGATGATATTGGAAGCTGCAAACAGAATGACATAGGTACTGCCCGCGGGATCCATCCAGCCGAGTCTTGAGAAAGCAGAGAGAAGTCCCTTGATCAGACCGGAAGCAGCAATAGCCGGAACAATCGGTGTGAAGATTTGTGAGATTGTCTGAAGAATCTTGTTCCAGACACTCTGCTTCTGTTCTGTGATTGCCTCGCCTGCACTGGCATTGGCACTGAGATCCGCATCAGAGGAATCCCTCTTGACGTTGAGCATCGGCAGGATTGCTTCGTAGATCTTGTCTACCTTGGCACCGCAGACAACCTGATATTCCCCCTGTGCCTCGACAACCTGGATGACACCTTCGTCCTTGGTGAGTTTAGCCTTGTTGGCTTTGCCTGGATCCATGAGAATGAATCTCAGTCTGGTGAAACAGCGGGTGAGGTCCTTGACGTTTTCTTTGCCGCCAACGTCCTCAAGGATGGTTGAAGCTACCTTATTGTAATCCATACTTTCCCTTTCCTCCCTTTCACAGGAATATATTCACAGCACCTCAGCCGTGAAAGCCAAAGCTTATATAGCAGAAAGTCCTGAATAACTCAGGATCTTTCTGCTATCAATACTATTTTGCTGATGAATGATCTCACTCAGTGCAGAGTGTACATGGCAATCTCGTTTGTCTCACGGTTTGCCGCAATGAGCTTGTCCTCATCACCGTTTCTGAAGTACATGACATTGGCAGGGCCTGCACCCTCATCCAGTACTTCCTCCACGTAGCCGCCATTGTCATAGCTGACTGCGATGAGTTCCTTCTGGTTCTCACGGTTGCCGATGATGCCGTACATCTTTCCGTTGAACGTGCATGCATAGATGGCATGCAGGAACGGCATCTTCTCGTGTGCCTCCCAGACCTTCTCATATCCGTTTTCACCAAGGTGATATACGGACAAAGTATCGCCATGGAACGGTGAGAGAACAAGAAGCTCTCTCTTGCCATCCCCGTCGAAATCCTCATACAGCATGTCAGATGCCGGTGTTTCAAGCAGAAGATCTGCCTTCCACTCACCGCCCTTTTCCTCAGGCGGTACAACCTTGTAGATGCCGTTGTCTGTTCCGACAAGCGCTGTCTCAACACCATCCACAACTGTCTTGCAGAAGCCGTGGTTCCTGTACAGTCCGGAAACAAGCGCTGTCAGTTCCAGCGGATGTTCCTCACCAAATACAGTCAGATCCTCCGGCAGCTCTGCCACCCAGATTCTGCCCGGGCATGTCCAGTCATTCTTGAATGCATGGGCAGACTTCAGCGTGCATGCAATCAGATAGCGGACACCGTTTCTCTCCAGCACGCCGAATCTGTGGACAAAGGGCAGGGAGCACAGAACGTGCATGTTCCAGACCCCGTTCTCCCGGACATAGTAGACGATCTTAGCATCGCCACCGTTGTTTGGAGAATAGAACTTCCAGGTAGCCATGAGAACGGTCTTGTCGGCGCAAGGATACTGCACCATTGTCATGACTCCGCCAGGTCCGTCCCAGAGCTTTTCAACGAAGTTTCCCTCCAGGTCATACAGATAGCAGGGATCTTCCTTCTCGGCAGCGCAGGCAACATAGTCCTTCCCGTCCATATGGATCTGGGTCAGGGAATAGCACTTTGTCAGCTCGCCGATTACCTTCTTCTCAGCCTTCATTACAGGACTCCTGTATTACAGCAGGGAACGGAACGGAATGTTCTGCGGATGCTCGAAGCAATCCTCGAAACCACGCGGATGATGGTAAGCCATCTTGTCCTTGTCTGTCGGATAGACATACTTTCCGCCGACTTCCCAGATGAACGGATGGAACTTGTACTCCAGACGATCCTTCCTGTACTCATAGAGGAAACGGATCTCGTTCGGATCTGCTGCGAAGTTGGTCCATACATCATAGTGCAGCGGAATGACAACCTTGCACTTCAGAGCCTCTGCCATTCTCAGGATATCGATGGATGTCATCTTGTCCTGGATGCCGACAGGGTTCTCGCCATAGCTGCCGAATGCCACGTCGATGTCATAGTCCTTGCCATGCTTTGCATAGTAAATGGAATAGTGGGAATCACCGGAATGATAGATGTTTCCGCCGGATGTCTTGATCAGGTAGTTGACTGCCTTCTCATCCATGTCATCCGGAAGCTTTCCGGTCAGTTCTTCTCTGTCTTCACCTGTGGAATCCGTTGTGACAAGGCATGTCCTGTCAAAGGAATCCAGGGCAACGATCTCAATATCGCCGACCTTGACGACATCACCAGGCTTGACGGTGATGCATCTGTCTGCCGGAACACCCCAGCTCTCCCAGAGTTCGACGGACTTCTTCGGTCCGATGAACGGAACCGGGATCTCCTTGCCGTTCTCATCCTTTGTCATCAGATGGTCATTGACAACATGCGCAGCCAGTTCCTCGCTCATGTGGTCATGATGATAATGTGTTGCAAGCACTGCATCCAGATGCTTGACTGCAAACGGGTCAATGACAAACGGAACGTTTCTCAGGTTCGGCTGCATCTTCCTGCCGCCGCACATGTTAGCCATCTGGTGTCCCGGCTTCATCTTACCGTCACCGTGTGTCTGCTTGCCATTACCGCACCACATATCGATGGAGATGTTCGTGTTGCCTTCTGTCTTGACCCACAGACCTACGCAGCCCATCCACCACATGGCGACTGTACCGGGCTTTACTTCCTCGGCATCAATCTCTTCGTTGAGCCATGATCCCCATTCCGGGAATGTCTTCTTGACCCATTCTTCGCGTGTGTAGCCATCAATCTTTGCCATAATGATCTCTTTTCCTCCTGGCTTTCCGCCTGACTGTTATGACGCGTTAATCTACCTGCACTTGTATCTTAATGTATCAGTGATATTATTCAATTCTGCTAAATGATCAATTTAGTTTTTTTATGATTATTGTTAGCGATTACATCTGAACTGATTGATCATAAGACTCGTTTAAGCTAAATTAAAATTGCTTAAATGATTGTGATGATCATTTAAATTCTACCTGTGCGTCCAGGATGCGCCCTTCCGTCCACCTGCATCGTTGAAGGGCAAGGAGATGAAAATGGAATATTCATTAGGCTTGTACGAAAAGGCGATTCCGGCCGGAAAAACCTTTGAGGAAATGTTTGAGATCACAAGACAGTGCGGCTTTGACCGTCTGGAAATTTCCATCGATGAAACCGACTGGCGCCAGGAACGTCTGGACTGGTCAAAGGACAAGGTCATGGAACTGGGAAGGCTGTCACGTGAATACGGAACACCGATCCGCACCATGTGCCTCAGCGGCCACAGGAAATGGCCGCTTGGCTCCCATGATCCTGAAACCAGGAAACGCTCCATGGATATCATGCGCAAGGCTGTAGACTTCTCGGAAAATGCCGGCATCTCCATCATTCAGCTTGCCGGCTATGATGTCTATTACGAAGAAGGCGATGAAGATACAAGGAAGTGGTTCCTGGAAGGACTGAAGGCTTCCGCTGCCTATGCCGCAAGACATGGCGTCATGCTTGGCTTTGAGACCATGGAAACACCGTTCATGGATACCGTGGAAAAGTCCATGGCATATGTCAGTGCCGTCAACAATCCATGGCTCAATGTCTATCCGGATATCGGCAACCTCGAAAATGCCGCAAAGCTCTACGGGCATGATGTCGTTGACGATCTGAACAAGGGCGAGGGACACCTTGTCGCAATCCACCTCAAGGAAACAAAACCGGGTCTGTACCGCGACATGAACTTCGGCGACCCGACAGGTCATACAGAGTATGTCCGCTGCATCAAGGCAGGCCTGAAGATGGGCGTCAGGATCTTCACTGGTGAATTCTGGTATCACGACGGACAGGATTACATGAAGACAATCAAGGATGCCAATGCATTCCTGAGAGACAAGATTGAAACAGCCGCAAAGGCAGTGGAAGAAGGAGAATAAGAACATGCTTGAAGAACTGAAGAAAATCGTATGCAATGCCAACCTGGAACTGGTCAGAAGAGGTGTCGTCATCTACACATGGGGAAATGTCTCCGCAGTAGACCGTGACAAGAATGTCCTTGTCATCAAGCCTTCCGGTGTTCCTTATGACAACATGAAGCCTGAGGATATGGTTGTCGTTGATCTTGCGACAGGTGAGAAGGTCGAAGGAAAGTGGAAGCCTTCCTCCGATACTGCAACACACCGCATTCTCTACAATGAATTCAAGGAAATGGGCGGCATCGTCCATACACATTCCATCAATGCAGTTGCCTTTGCCCAGGCCGGCATGGACATTCCTGCTGTCGGAACAACCCACGCAGATTATTTCTACGGTCCGGTTCCCTGCACCCGTCCGCTGACGGAGAAGGAAGTCAATGAGGCTTATGAGGAAAACACCGGCAAGGTCATCATCGAAACCATCAAGGAAAGAGGCTATGATCCGATGGCCATCCCGGCTATCCTCTGTGAGAACCATGGTCCGTTTGCCTGGGGCAAGGATGCTGATTCCGCTGTATACCATGCCGTTGTCCTGGAATGCGTCGCTGAGATGACAATGAAGTCCCTCATCCTGAATCCGCAGACTGCAATGCCGCAGTACATCCTGGACAAGCACTACAGCCGCAAGCATGGTCCGAATGCATACTACGGACAGAAGTAAACATCTGAGCTGATTCCCTGCAGGGATATTGCTTCATCCCTGCAGGCATCTTCAGTCTGCAAGGAGCAGAACACGTATGAAAGTTGACTACGAAACCGTAAAGAAAAGACGTGATGACATGATGACGCTCATCCAGAAGCTGGGCACCATCTCCGTCCATCAGCTCTCCCAGGAGTTCAGCATCTCCGAGATCACTGTCCGCAGGGATCTGCAGTACTGGGAGGACCGCGGGGCCATTGTCAGTAGTTATGGCGGCGCCAAGCTTGTGCAGCAGATGGTGGACAATGACGATGTCTCATTCACGAACAATCTCTACAAGCATGCCATTGCAAAATATGCCGCAGGCTTCGTGGACAACTATGACACGATCTTCATTAACACTTCTTCCACGGCGCTTCTGATCATCCGTTATATCCGCGGAAAGTACTGCACAATCATCACAAACAATGCCAAGGCAGTGGATGTGGAGCACGACGAGAAAGTCCAGATCATCCTGACAGGCGGCGAGCTGCGCTACCCCAAGGAAACCATGGTCGGCGACTTTGCCCTCAACAACATCACACGGGTCAACGCCAAGAAATGCTTTCTGGGCTGTTCCGGCATTTCCGCCCGGTATGGCATCAGCACCGCCATCATGATGGAGTCATCCACCAATGAGGCAATGCTTGCCCATACCCAGGGAAAACGCTACATTGTGTGCGACCATACGAAGATTGGCCTGCGTCATGACTTCATGACATCTGAAATCAGCATGGTGGACACCATTATCACGGATATCGCCGCAGATTCCAATGAGGTGGAAGAGCTCCGGGCTTCCGGAAGAGAGGTCATCCTTCTCAAGCCGCTGCAGGCCATCCCGGAAATCTGAAGAACATGAAACGGGCAGGAGTACATCTCCTGCCTTTTCCATGCCTATTCTGATTTCAGGATATCCGGCATCACATCCAGAAGAGAGCTGATCCGTGTGATATGCGGTATGTCAGGATTCATGCACAGACGCTTGCCATGTGCCCAGATCCATACCGGCTTCATGCCCGCTCTTGCAGCACCGATGACATCCCGGTAGTACAGATCTCCGACAAAGATGCATTCCCCGCACTTTACATGAAGACGCTCTGCCGCAATGCGGAAGATCTCAGGATCCGGTTTATGCACGTTCACTTCCCCGGATACCACAATTGCATCAAAATACTCCCGGATTCCCGTGGTATCGATCTTCATGTTCTGGGAAACCACACTGCCGTTTGTCACAATGCCCAGAAGATATCCCTTCTCCTTTAATGTCTTCAGTGTATCCAGAGTATCATCGAACAGTACTGCATGGCGTCCCTGGTTCTGATACCACCATGCCTGCAGGTCCTCGCCAAGATCCAGACCCTGGGTCTTCAGAAGTCCGTTTCTGACAAACTCCTTGCTTACATCTCCCTGCTGATCCAGGACCATGCACTGCTGCAAGGCGCTTTCCCTTGTCAAAGGATCCAGACCAGGATAGTGTTCATCCAGCGCCTGGGCATATGTCCGGTATGCATAGACCTCACGGTCGCCCAGTGTATCATCAAAATCAAACAGCACAGCCTTGATCGTCATAAAGTTCCACCTCTGTCCTACAAGTGTATCATGAGGGTTCTGGAACATTCCCGTCAATCCGCTATAATGTCAGTGCGAGGAATTCAAATGGCAAAGAAAGTCTGTGATTTCTGTCTGGAAGAATACGGCGGCCTGTTCTCCGGTGTCACGCAGCTGGATGACGGTCATCTCATCTGCAAGAACTGCAGGAAGAAGCTTGAGGAATACGGCCTGCCGGTGAAATATGATCTGTTTCAGCTGGCGATTATTGCGGAACCATCCATGCGGGAAATGATCCTTTCCGATTATCTGGAACATCATGCCGCAGAGGATGCCATTGCAAAGTACTTCCCGCTGACCACCATGCTGGTGCACCAGGGCGAGCATGTCGTCAATGTACGCAAGGCAAGCATCACCGTGGATCCTTCCCTGATCCCCTCTTCCTCCGCAGCTGCGCGGATCTGCGACATCACCAGGAAGGACATCATCAACCTTTATGATGCGCAGAACGGAACTGCGGTGGAAGGAAGCCTGTATGAAACGGATGCGGCATTATATTTCCTTTCCGATCATTTCATCAACGTGCACCGTCTCAGCAACATGGTAAGAAACCACGAAGACCATAACGCGATCCATGTCCTGGAACACGGACATGAATTCACCTATGCAACACCGCATACGGATCTTTTCTACCTGCGGGATACCTTCCACAGACTGGCAGTCACGGCAAGAGAGAACAAGAAGCAGAATCTGATCTACCTTTCATCAGAAAACACCATGACCCTGACTCCCGGCATCTACAATGTCCCGAAGAATGTCAGGCCTGGAACCTACTGGGTGAATCCGGTGGACAAGGCAAACCTTTCCATCCGTGATGCCAGCGGAAGAACACGCTCTGTCACAAAAGGACAGGTACATCTGGATGAAGGCAGCACCCTGGAAGTCACCGGACAGTATCAGCTGCGCATCAACCAGAGGAACGACAATAATCAATAAGTACAGAGAACCTGGCAAATGCCCGGTCCTGGCTGACAGTATGATCTTTATGATTTACTGTCAGTTTTTATAATCCTATAAGTTTACTTTTGTATCGAAATTAATTAATATTTCGATGTAATAGTAAACTTTGAAAGGAGGGGCGTGCCGATGAAAACAATAGATCAAGTAAAAGAAAAAATGCAGGCTTGCCATGGTATACTTTCGACACAGCAGCTCCTTGATATCAGAATCTCCAGAACTACACTGACACATTATGTCCAGAAAGGTGTGTTAGTGAGATGCGGGCACGGATATTACACCTTACCCGACTCGCTTGATGATGATATTTATCTGCTCAGTCTTCGTTCAAAGCATGTGATCTTTTCCCACGAAACTGCTTTGTTCCTGAACGGGCTGTCAGAACGCACTCCATTCTTCCATGCTGTTACAATTCCAAGTAATGCATGCATGCCGGCCGCAATGAAGGAACAGTGCAAATGCTATTACATCCAGCCGGACCTTCATGAACTGGGAGCCGCAGTCAGAGAAACCACATTCGGCAATAAAGTCCGTTGCTATGATGCAGAGCGTACAGTCTGTGACATTCTGAGAAGCAGAAACCGCATGGATGATGAGACTGTAATCTCCGCTTTGAAACTGTACGTAGAAAAGAAAGATAAGAACCTGAATAACCTTGGCAAGTATGCTGAAGCGTTTCATATCTCCGGGCAGGTGAGACATTATATGGAGGTCCTTTTATGAACGCAAAAGCTATGAGTTGTGAACTGACCCCCACTTACGCATATGCTTAGAAGTGGGAGCTTCCTGCTTCGCCGAGAACTGCGGCTGTGGAAGCCCGTCTTACATCCTCTCCACAGGCTTATAGGTTCCCGCA
>OMUX01000068.1 GCA_900314345.1 uncultured Erysipelotrichaceae bacterium
GGCTTGCCGTCATCATTTACACCGCATCCAAGAATGATGACGGTTCTCTCCATTCCGTCATATGCATTGCCACCGTGAATCATGAAGCCTGTTGTCAGCAATGCAAGGGAAAGGATTACGGCCGCCAGGATGCGGAACATCTTCTTCAGGATCTTCTGGGTTCTCCCCTCTTCCTTCTCTCTGTGTACCGACCAGTACAGAAGCAATATAGAAAGAATCAGACCTGTGCGGCTTCCGATATTTTCATAGTGCAGTCCGATCATGGTAAGAAAGTATGTCATCAGGATCAGACTGAGTGGAATACATATATGTTTCATGCTGTATTTCATGTTCGGGTGTTTCACGTGAAACAATTCTAGCTGAAGATAAGAAAACCTGGAACCCTTTTCATCAGATTCCAGGTGATTTCTTCAGATCTTGTTCTTTTTCTTCTCTGCCGGAACAAGCAGCTTCTGTCCGCCCATGTAAGGCTGCAGAGGCTCAGGAATCCTGACAGTTCCGTCTGCCTGCAGGTTGTTCTCGAAGAATGCAATCAGCATACGCGGCGGAGCAACGACAGTGTTGTTCAGTGTATGAGCGAAGTAGTTGCCCTTCTCTCCCTTGATACGTATGCCAAGGCGTCTTGCCTGTGCATCGCCGAGGTTGGAGCAGCTTCCGACTTCGAAGTACTTCTTCTGACGCGGAGACCATGCCTCAACATCACAGGACTTGCACTTCAGGTCAGCCAGGTCGCCGGAGCAGCACTCCAGTGTTCTGACCGGAATATCCAGGGAACGGAAGAACTCAACACTGTTCTTCCAGAGCTGGTCGTACCAGTACTTGCTGTCTTCCGGCTTGCATACAACGACCATTTCCTGCTTTTCGAACTGATGGACACGGTACAGGCCTCTTTCTTCAATGCCGTGTGCACCGACTTCCTTTCTGAAGCAAGGACTGTAGCTTGTCAGTGTATAAGGAAGATTCTCTTCCTTCAGCGTCTTGCCCATGAATCTTCCGATCATGGAATGTTCGGATGTACCGATCAGATAGAGGTCCTCCCCTTCGATCTTGTACATCATGTTCTGCATTTCCGTGAAGCTCATGACACCGTTGACTACATCGCCATGAATCATGAACGGCGGAATGAAGTATGTGAAGCCCTTGTTGATCATGAAGTCTCTTGCATAAGCAAGAATACTGGAATGCAGTCTTGCAGTATCGCCCATCAGATAGTAGAAGCCGTTTCCTGATGTCTGGCGTGCGCTGTCCAGATCAATGCCATCCAGTGCTTCAATGATATCTGTGTGGTAAGGAATTTCGAAATCCGGAACAACCGGGTCGCCGAACTTTTCAATTTCCTTGTTTTCACTGTCATCCTTGCCGATCGGAACAGACGGATCAATGATCTGCGGAATGACCATCATTCTCTTCTTGATCTCTGCCTGCAGAGTGTTTTCCTTCTCTTCCAGTTCAGCCAGTTCCTTCTCGGCATCCTTGACCTTCTGCTTTGCCTCTTCAGCCGCAGCCTTGTCACCCTGCCTCATGAACATGCCGATCTGCTTGGAAATACTGTTTCTCTGGCTTCTGAGTTCATCGCCGTGTGTCTTGGCATCACGGAACTCCTTGTCCAGCTGTGCAACTTCATCGACAAGCGGAAGCTTCTCGTCCTGGAACTTCTTCTTGATGTTTTCCTTGACAAGTTCAGGATTTTCGCGGATTAACTTGATATCAATCATATTCTCCTCCAGAAAATAAAAACACCGTCCAAGGGACGATGTGTCATCGCGGTACCACCCTCATTGAGCAATGTTTCACGTGAAACAATTACTCCTCTCAGCTTATGGCAATAACGGCTGCCTGCCGGAAATGGTTGGTTTCTCTCCGGGATGGATTTCATTCATGACTGTGGCAGCTCGCATCACCCGCTGTCTTTCTGAGGCTACAGTACAGGAATTACTTGTTCCCATCAACGATTTACACGGTCATTCTGTCATCGCTTCCCGCTTTTGTCAAGGCTGTCATATTCTGATGTATACTGGTTTCAGGAAGGTAATTACGTGAAGAAAATACTATGCATCCTCATGCCGTTATTCCTGCTCTATGGCTGCGGAGGAAAGAATACAGGAGATGATTCAGAATCTTCTCCCATGATGACAATACAGACAGACGCAAAGACACCGGATGAAAAGATGCTGTCCATGATCCAGGACTGTATTCAGGATTACAACGAAGGAAAGACAGAAGATCTGCAGAAGGAACTGGACATGACCATTGCCCCGCTTCCGCTGGAAGTCTCCTCACTCCCGGAAATCTCTTCCCTCTCCGATCTGGAAGAAGTTGAAGATGATGAGAATGTTACCAATACATACTATGTCGGAAGACAGAAGATCAATGACAAGTATTCCGCTGTCTATTCCATCTATGCACCATCCGGCGGAAGCTTCTGGTCCAATGGCAGCGTTGAATTCGAAGCAGACCGTTCCATGATCTCAGAAGATGATCCTCAGTTTGCTCAGTACCGCAGTGTTCTGGATGAT
>OMUX01000298.1 GCA_900314345.1 uncultured Erysipelotrichaceae bacterium
ATCAGGAATACGGGATTGACGACACCGGCACGCTTCATGCCCTGAATGATACGGCCAGGCATGGAGCCAAGATACGTTCTTCTGTGGCCGCGGATCTCTGCTTCATCGCGTACGCCGCCAAGACTCATCTTCACAAACTTCCTGTCCAGAGCATTCGCAATGGACTTTGCAAGACTGGTCTTGCCGACACCAGGCGGACCGACAAGGCACAGGATCGGGGAATTGAGATTGCCGGTCATTTCCTTGACGGCAAGGTATTCCATGATTCTGTCCTTGACTTTCAGAAGACCATAGTGGTCAGCATCCAGAACACCTCTGACTGCCTTGAGATCACTGTTGTCTTCGGTTTCCTGCCACCAGGGAACCTTGAAGAGCCAGTCGAGATAGTTGCGTTCCACAGAAGCCTCAGCACTTCCCGGCGGCAGCATCTCATACCTCTGCAGCTCCTCCCTTGCCTTCTGCTTTACATGCTCAGGGTAAGGATTCTTCTCCAGCTGCTGACGCATCTGGTCCACATCATCGCTGGCAGCCGGTGTATCACCCAGCTCCTCGCGGATGGTCTTGAGCTTTTCCCTGAGGAAGTATTCCTTCTGGGATTCATCGATGCGTTCCCTGACCTTGTCATTGATGCTGGATTCAATCTGGGAAAGCTCCTGCTGCTTCTGCATTTCCGCAATGATCATGACCATGCGTTCATTGACACGGTTTTCTTCCAGAAGCTTCTGCTTCGTGGCAGTATCCAGCGGGAAATACTGGGCAAACTGGTCAGTCAGCGTCACAGCGGAAACACCGCTGGTCAGCTGATTGACGATATCGCTCGGGAAGGAAGCGGAAAGGTTCGAAACCTTCTCGAATTCATTGATGATCTTCTTGACCAGAGCCATCTCTTCCATGGAATTGCCCTCGATTTCCTCGAGCGGTTCCACCGTGGCAAACATCATGGCAGCGCTGTCTTCCAGTTCCACAAGCTTTGATCTGTGCAGACCGGTGAAGGTCACGCGCATGAAGCCTTCCTTGCGCCTGACAATCTTGATCCTGGCAATCGTGCCTGTCCGGTAGAGATTCTCTTCCTTCGGGTTATCAACCATGACATCATTCTGGCAGACGATCCATACCATGGAGTCATAGGAGGCAGAGGATTCGTTGATCGCGTTGATCGACTTCTGTCTTCCGACTTCAATCATCACATCCTGGCCAGGAAACACCACGATGCCGCGTGTTGCAATCACAGGCAATCTGACTGACTGATTGTTCATTTAATGCTCCTTTCGTTGAAATCAAGTCCCTTTGAGCAAAATAAGACGCAGCGCGTCTTATCTTGTTGGTTGTATGCGTATGACCGGATTACTCAGCAGATTCTGCGCTCTTGGTTTCCTCTGCTGCAGCAGGCTCCTCAGCCGGCTTGTATCCTTCTGCATGTTCCTTGACGAAGTCGAATGCCTTCTGGTTCTGCAGGTTGTACTCCAGGGTATCCTTGCTCAGAAGCATCTTGACCTTGTCAACTTCCATGCCATAGGCAGCCGCGATGTCCTTGTACTCCTTCTCGAAGTCCTCATCACTCGGCTCCAGCTTTTCTGTCTGGGCGATCTTGTTCAGGATCAGACGGATCTTGACATTGGCCTCAGCCTCATCCTTGCTTGCATCCTTGATCTGCTGTTCGCTCTGGCCTGTCATCTTCAGGTACTGATCGAACTTCATGCCATACTGGCTGATCTGCTGCTTGAGCTGGTTGACGAGGTTTTCTTCCTCATCCTCGATCATGGCATCCGGAATTTCAATTGCCGTGTTGTCACGCAGCTGCTTCATCAGTTCTTCATCAGCCTTGTTCTCTGCATCAGCCTTCTTGCTTTCCTCAAGTCTTGTGCGGACCATCTTCTTCAGATCCTCGGCTGTCTCAACACCCTTGGCGTTGATATCCTTGGCGAAGTCATCATCCAGCTCCGGAAGAACCTTATGCTTGACTTCATTCACTGTGACATGGAATACAACTGCAGCGCCCTTGAGCTCCTCAGCATGGTAATCCTCAGGGAATGTGAGGCTGAGATCCTTGACATCGCCTGCCCTGGATCCGATGAGCTGATCCTCAAAGCCCGGGATGAAGCTTCCGCTTCCAAGCTCCAGATTGTAGTTGTCAGCCTTGCCGCCTTCAAATTCAACACCGTCCTTGGTACCGGCATAGTTGATGTTGACGGTATCGCCCTTTTCAGCTTCGCCGTCCTTTGTCTCAAGGTCAGCGTAGTTCTCGCGCATACGGTCGATTTCCTTGTTGAACTCTTCATCGCTGACGGAAGTATCGCCAAGGTCATACTTCAGACCGGAGTACTGTCCCAGTGTGATTTCCGGCATGACCTGGAATGCAAATACCAGAACTGCACTGTTGTCATCGATGGACTTAACGTCCAGTGTAGGACGGGAGATCGGGTTTACCTTTGTCTCCTCCAGTCCCTTCTGCAGCCATTCATTTGCATTGTCATCGACTGCCTGATACTGTGCCTGTGCAGCCGGAATCCTCTTTTCAAGGATGGATCTCGGTGCATGACCCTTGCGGAATCCTTCAATCGTAACGGATCCGGCAATCTTATTAAACGCCTTATTGACGGCCTTCTTCCATTCTTCGCCATCAACAGTGACGGTCAGTTCTCCGCTTGATTTTTCCTTTAATGTCCACTCTGCCATAAAAAACTAAAAAGCTCCTTTCAGCTCAATTCCAAGACAGTATATCAGAGTCTCTGCGAATCCGCCACAGAAACAATCCTGCTGAATCATGCACATTGATGCGCTTTT
>OMUX01000151.1 GCA_900314345.1 uncultured Erysipelotrichaceae bacterium
CCAGCGGTCAAAGAAGCTCAGAAGCCCTATGAAATTCAGTCCGTAGGTAAAGCTGAGCTTTCTCTTCCTGCCGGTTGAGGCGTCCTTCCAGACCAGACGGATATAGTTTGGATCCAGCCCATCATCGCTGCTGTCCCACTCTTCATAATGGTCAGTGATCTGCACCGGTTCACTGCGGTCAACCATGGCCTCATGGAATTCCGGATCCGTCAGAGGGCTTGGGGAATACCAGTGTCCGTCATCGTAGTTGATCTCCCTGGCATCAACATCCAGATAATCCGCAGTGCGCTGTTTGTTCAGGCCGCTGCGGGCCCCAAGGGCAAGCTGCAGAATGGTGAAGCCGATCGCCCAGATCAGCAGCAGAACACCGCCCAGGATCAGTCCTAAACTGTCGTTGTTCACGTTGAAGAATGCCCACAGCATGCCAAGGGAAAGGATCCACATGGCAATGGTCACCAGAATCCGGAATTTCCGGAAACGGCCGTGTGTTTGCTTCTCATACGTCATCCTGTCTGTCCTTCTTTCATGAGAAAGTATAGAAGGCCTTTGTAAAACCCATATTAAGTTTCAGGAAGATCGGAAAAATCCTCCTGAATTCCGGTACCGTCATCACGTCAGGGGAATCATCGTCCTCTGTCACACTTCAGCGATCATGCCATTTTCTCTGAAACAGGAAATTCCATAAATGTCAGACAGTACATTACAGTGGGACTTGTCCTGTACTGCTGCGCAGCATAAAAGAATACCGGAGGTTCTGTATTCCTCCGGTACATTCTTATCACTTCTTTCTGATGATGCCTGTGCCCTTGAGCACATCCTTCACATCAGAGACAGGAATGATCTTCAGCTGTTCTTTCACCTCTTCAGCAACGTCCTTGAGATCTTCCTTGTTTTCCTCCGGGATGAACACGGTCTTCACACCTGCCCTTGCGGCAGCCATGAGCTTTTCCGGAAGGCCGCCGATTGGCATGACCTTGCCTCTTAAGGAGACTTCACCGGTCATGGCAATATCCGCCGGCACAGCTTTGTCATTGACCAGGGATGACAGCGCGGTGGTCAGTGTGATGCCGGCACTTGGTCCGTCCTTCTTGACTGCTCCTTCCGGCACATGGATATGCAGGTCATGGTCGTTGAACAGATCAGCCTTCTCAGGGAACATGCTTTTTACAAGTGAAATGGCAATCTGCACGGATTCCTTCATCACATCGCCAAGCTGGCCGGTGATGATCACCTTGCCGGAGCCTTTGGTGAACAGCGATTCAATGAAGAGGATTTCTCCGCCTGCTGCTGTCCAGGCAAGGCCTGTGACAATGCCAGGATTCCTTGTTTCCGTGACATGGTCATGGTGCATAGGCTTTGCCTCAAGGTATTCCTTCAGGTTCTTCGGGGAGATGACAAGGCCAGTCTTCCTGCCTTTGGCAAAGCGTACGGCAGCGGACCTTGTCACATTGTCGATCTGCTTCTTGAGACCGCGCACACCGCCTTCCATCGTATAGTCATTGACAATGACCTTCAAAGCCTCATCCGAGATCTTCAGTTTTCCTTCCGGAATGCCGCAGGACTTCAGGGCATTGGGAATCAGATGTCTCTTGGCAATTTCATACTTCTCCGTTGCGGTATAGCCGTTGAAGCTGATGACTTCCATACGGTCAAGAAGCGGCTGGGGAATGGAATCCAGGGTGTTGGCCGTGCAGATGAACAGGACATCAGACAGGTCATACGGTACGTTCATGTAGTGGTCTGTGAAGGTATTGTTCTGTTCCGGATCCAGTACCTCAAGGAGGGCTGATGCAGGATCCCCCTGATAGGAGGCGCCCAGCTTGTCCACTTCATCCAGCACCATGACGGGATTGGACTTGCCGGCCTTCTGGATGCCGTCCATGATGCGTCCCGGCATAGCGCCGATGTACGTTCTTCTGTGGCCGCGGATGTCTGCTTCATCCCTGGCACCGCCTAAAGCTACACGGACATACGGTCTGTCCAGGGCCTTGGCAATGGAACGGCCGATGCTGGTCTTGCCGGTGCCGGGAGCTCCGACAAACAGCAGGATGGATCCTCTTTGTTTCTGATTGAGGTCCATGACGGCAATCTGTTCCAGAATGCGGTCCTTGACCTTCTTGAGACCATAATGGTCCTCATCCAGCACTTCCTGTGCCTTGTTGAGGTCGATGTGCTTCATCTCCTCCTTCTTCCATGGCAGGCTTGTCATGAAATCCAGGTAGTTGTACATGTTGCTGTACTCCGGGGAGTTCTTGCCTTCAGACTTCATCTGGGAAAGGATGCGGTCTGCTTCCTTCCTGGCGGTTTCATTCATGCCGGATTCGGCAATCTTCTTCTCAAGCTTTGAGACATCCGTGACATTCTCCGGATGCATCTCATCGAGTTCCTTCTGCAGGTAGTCCATCTGCTTGCGGATCGCTGCCTCACGGTATGCCTTCTTGTTGTCCTCTTCCTGGGCAGTGGCTGCTTCATTGGTCACATTCGTGATTTCCGAGAACTCATAGATGATCTTCTCGATTGCTTCAGCACGCTTCTTCCGGCTGTCCTCCTCCAGCAATGCATATTTCTGGTCCGGTGTCAGGCGCAGCCACTGATTCAGGGCTGACATCATGGTATTCAGGTTGGAGAATGCAGTGATATAGCCTCTTGCCGCAAACCCCCACTGATAGCTGCTGGTCATCTCCAGCAAGGACTTCTTCAGGCTCTCCAGCTTCTTCTTTTCCTCGGAAGGATCCAGATCCTCCTTGTCCGGATGGCGGATCACGGTATCCGCATCATAGTAGGATCCGGTGATGTTCATGGATTCCACGGAGACACGGTACTTGGTATCCACGGCAATATAGCCCTGGCTGTTGACTTCCGTGACAATGGCGCTGACGCCGATGGGATAGAAGTCATCCTCGCTGTAACGGTTGTCTTCCTTCTGGGTTCTTACCGGCATCAGGATCATCTTCTCTCCTACCCAGGGTTCGTGGCCAAGCACTTCCTTGACATGGTCTGTATTCATATACAGCGTTGAATATGGAAGAAGCACGTTGTTATAAAGCGGTATAATCTCTGTCATATAGCCTCCTTTTAAGCACTCTTTTACATTGAGTGCTAACAATCAGGTCAAAATATAAGGCCTTTTCAAAGACCTTATTTGTATGATTGGTATTCCAAGTATACACCGCAATTGCAAGAATGCAATAGCAGTCTGCTCACTCAAGTGCCAGATTCAGTCCAGGATCTTCTGCGGATGCCATGAAAGACAGTCCCCGGAAACAAGGCTGTACTTCACATCATGGTAGTATCCGCGGATGCTGTCATGGAATCTTGCCTGGCCATGGCAGTGTGCATACACCACCTGTTCCGCATGATATTCATCGGCGATCTTTGTGAAGACGCTTTCCTCCTGCAGGATGTTGGTCGGGGGATAGTGCAGGAAGATGATGAACTTGGCATAGCCTGCCTTGACGGCAAGATCCAGGCCGATCCTGAGACGCTGTGCTTCACGATTGATCAGTTTCTGACAATGCTCAATGGTATCCCTTCCTTCAAAGGTATAGCCCTTGGTTGCGACAAGCGCATAATCCCTGTAGGTCAGAAAGTCGTTCTGCAGGAAGTACAGA
>OMUX01000071.1 GCA_900314345.1 uncultured Erysipelotrichaceae bacterium
GCCGCCTCTCATCCCACACCTGAAGGAGTGGGCTTTCCCGGCGGGGTTTCTGTAATATCCAAGAAGTTCACTGACTTCCTGTTCAGTAAAACCGAAATATTCACTGAACTGACGATCTGTAATGGAATCGACCTTCAGATTGTTCAGACCGGTGAATATGCTTTCCTTGGAGATTCTAAGTCATCCGGTCATCACCGAAAAAGCAAGTGCCGGATTGGACTTCAGAGATGCATTGAAAATGGTCCGGATCAGGGAAGCCATTTCATCATAAAAACCATTCAGATATGCCTTATCCAGCGGCACATCATATTCATCCACAAGAATGATGACTTTCCGGCCAAAGTGCTTCTGAAGCAGCCGGCTGAGTGTCAGAAGACTTCCGCAAAGCACATCGTATGTCATTGCGTACCTGCGTTTGCCGCTTGCATCCCTCTGAACGATCTTCTGATAATCAGCACGTTCATCTTCCGTCAGCTCCGGGCTTTTCTCCAGGAATCCGAAACGATCCGCCTCCATGCCGATCACTGCACACAGTGAATTAAACGCCTGCTCAAAATCCAGGCCATCTACATTCTTGAGAGAAATACTGATGACAGGATATCTTCCCATATATCTGTCACATAATTCCTTATCAGAAGAAACGGAAAGACCTGCAAACAGGCTCTTCTGAAACTCTGCAGCACGGAGATTCCCGGAAATTGTATCCTCCTGCCGGTACAAAGCTTCTTCCGGAATTTCAAAGAACCACTTCAGCATGCTCATGTTCAGAGACTTGCCGAATCTGCGGGGACGGGTAAACAATGTCACATCGGCATGCCTGTTCAAAAGTTCTCGAATCAGATCAGTCTTGTCAACATAATAGAATCCTTCTGTTCTGACTTTTTCATAGTCATCTGTTCCTACCGGAAGGAATTTTTTTCTGATTTATTTCTTTCCATGAACCCGTCTCCTTTCTATATTGTCAAGAAAATCCAGCTGCTTTCATCATATCATGCAGGCGCTTTTTTCAATGATTCTGCTTTTTCAGATACAGATGCACAGCACCAATCAGGTTTGCATCATTATGGTATTTCGTTGTCACGATGGAAGGCTTTCCACACGGCATCATGGGTCTGAGCTTCCAGAGTTCATCCACCTTCTCTGCAACAGCTTCCCTGACAACCGGTTCTTCGCTGATCCCGCCGCCGATGGCATAGCATTCAAGGTCAAGAACAGACTGAAGTGCGCTGATGCCGGCTGCCATATCGGATGCGAACTGATCAAATACCTTCTGTGCCGTTTCATTGCCGGCATTAAGATCCTTGAAGAAGGCAATTCCATCCACATCGTTTCTTCCTGTCAGCTCTGCATACTTCAATGTCAGTGCCCAGCTGGAACAAAGACCGGACCAGATTGATGAAAAAGAGGATTTTCCGAATTCCATCGGCTGCCATACCTTCTGATAGTCTGCTGTCAGCCATGAGAATTCACCGGCACCGCCGTTTGAACCCATGAATACCTCATGATTCAGGATGATGCCTCCGCCGATGCCGGTGCCGATGACAATCACTGCACCATTGCATACATCCTTGAGGCTTCCCTTCCAGCTTTCCGCTGCTGCTGCACACTTTCCGTCATTTGCCACAACCACAGGCTTATGAAAGACAGACGCATAGAAGGACTGCATGTCTGTATGTTCAATAAAGGAATAAGCACCGCCGGTATGGGCAATCCCCTTTGCTGTATCAATCCTTCCCGGCATGGAGACTGCCACACCTTCATAATCAGAATTGAGTGAATCGCGCAGTGATTCCAGTATCTGTCCAAGACCTTCCATGGAATCTCTGTCTGTTCCTGTCTTTCCCTTGGAAAGGATATTTCCTTCTTCATCCAGGATCCCGTATTTGATGGATGATCCGCCCAGATCCAGTGCCAGATAGTTCATGATATGTCTCCTTCAGATAATTGCCCTGCAGAATCATTATATGCATGATCCCAAAGGAAAATGTCTTATTTTCTGTGCCATGCAATGGCCAGTCTCACTATGCCGTCAATGATAAAGAATGTACCTGCACTCTGTGCATACGCAGAAACCGACCATTCCGGAATGATGAGATATGAAATCCCAAACACAGCAAGCATCACTGCTTCTATGATCCAGAGGATGCGCCATACCTTGTTCTCCCTGTGCACTGCCGCTTTGGCTGCCTGCTGGTATGCCGCAGTGAGGAAGGCAATGCCGAAGATCAGCGAGCCAAGCACAAACAAGGCATTCTGTTTGAGCAGAAGCACAAGCGTCGTCACAACGAAGATGATGCATATGGTGATCCTTGTCTGTTCTGCTTCAAAGTCCCATTTGTTTTCACGCAGGTGCTTCATGGTCAGATAAAGCTCAAACAACGTCAGAAATGTCATGGCAAGCATGACAAGAATACCCATGATGTTTTCCGAAACAAGCAGGAATACCGCACCTGAAACAAGCAGGATCAATGCCTTGTATATACTTCCCGTATCCCGCATGAACCACCGGAAGGAATCTTCCAGGCTTCTTCTTTCCCTGCCCTTGCCGAACATTGCCGTGAACGGAAGATCAAGGAATGTCTTCTTTGCCGTCTTTGAAGAATCCAGGAAACGGATCAGTGCTTCCTCAAAGGCAGAAGGTCCCCGTGCTGCCATAGCATCAAAGTCATCCCCGGGATCCCTGGAGAAGCTGGCGAAGAACTCATTCACAAACTGTCTTCTCTGTTCCATGGGCTTGTCTTCCAGCCAGGTATCCAGTGCCTCATTGATCCACATGCTTGCAGGATCATGTTTTTCCGCCTTCTTCAGCTTCCCGTGTTCGATCACCCATGAGGCAATGCCGTGCTGATCAATGCCCTTGGCACTGGATTCCACGATGAAGCTGTCATCGATCTTCGCTTCAAACAGCCTTCCCACCACAGAGTACACAGGTTCTATGGATGTCAGCTTCCGCTGAACTTTCTCAATCCTTGTCTGGTCCAGTACCTGCGGACAGAAGCCCGGCCCGTCCAGCACCCAGCCATATTCAATCTTTGCGTACGCATCTTCATGCACATTCGATAAAGCATACAGTGCAAGGTTTCCGCCTTTGGAATGTCCGCCGATTCTCCAGCGTTCAATTTCACGATGATTCCTGATCGCATTCTCCGCATACTGCACTGCCAGATCCTGTGACTCAATCCGTTCATAGCTGATGCGGAAGTCTTCCTTCCATCCGGCAATGGAACCATCTGTTCCACGGTATGCAATAAAACCCGTACGTTCTTCTTCATCAAGGAAAGTCATAGCAGAAAACTGCACCGCCTTCACAGGCTCAAACACTGCCTTGTAGTCTGAAAGAATCAGATTCCCGTATCTCCTGGATGCACCGCAAGCATGCAGAAGCGGTTCCACGGCAGGATCTCCGCCGGCAATCGCCACTTTCAAAGGACCATGTTCCTTTGCATATGCACTGGCTTCCCGCAGTGTCTTTGGCTTTCTGTCTTCAAAGCAGTCATCCAGTA
>OMUX01000122.1 GCA_900314345.1 uncultured Erysipelotrichaceae bacterium
ACAGTTCACTTAACTGTTCAATGGCATGTCTTCCGACAATGGCTTCCGTGCTCCAGTACAGTGCTCCGCCTAGTACAATGGTATTGATATTCATTTCTCCCAGTCTTGAAAGATGCGGAACACCGGAAGTAACAACCGTAATGTTCTTCGCCTTGATGTAGGGAATCATTTCATAGGTTGTAGAACCAGCATCCAGATACACCATCTGGTTGTCCTGGATCAGTCTTGCTGCAGTGAGACCGATCCTCTTCTTCACGTCGCTGTTCTGTGATTTCTTGATGATCATGCTCGGTTCATCATACTGGGAGCTGGTTAACATGGCTCCGCCATGGTAGCGGGTAATCATGTTGAGTTCTTCCATGTCCTTGAGATCCCTGCGGATTGTTGCCCCGGAGATATTCAGCATCCTGCTGAGCTCCTGGGCATCAATGGTTCCGTTGTGGTTCCGGATGATCTCAAGGATGTCATTCCATCGTTGTTCCTTGTGCATATGTTTTCTCTCTTTTCTGCATCATAGCATGCATTTCATCATATGAAAGCGTTTAACTGCTCATTTGCTGATAAATTTTGAGCATTTGCTCATAAATGATAAGAACTTGGTGAAATTGCTCAGAATTCATTGAAAGCACTTTTTGCATATGGCAAAGTGTACTTGCAAGGAGGAAGAGATCCATGATCTACACACTCACCTTCAACCCGTCTCTGGATTACATTGTCCATGTCAATGGCTTCAGAACAGGGACAGTCAACCGTACAACATTTGAAACAATCTACGCAGGAGGAAAGGGAATCAACGTTTCCATTGTCCTCAGAACACTGGGCTATGAGTCCATGGCCCTGGGCTTCCGGGCAGGCCACACCGGAAACATGCTGTGTGATCTGCTCAAGGCACAGGATGTACACTCAGACTTCATTGAAGTCAGGGAAGGCTTCACAAGGATCAATGTGAAGATGAAGTCCGATGATGAAACAGAGATCAACGGCCAGGGTCCAAGGATCACAGAGAATGACATTGCATTGTTAAAGGAAAAGCTCGATGCCCTGACTGACAAGGACACACTGGTCATCTCCGGCAGTATTCCAAACACCCTTCCGGATGACATGTATGAGCGCATCCTGGAATGGCTCAAGGGAAGGAATGTGAGAACGATCGTGGATGCCACAGGCGACCTTCTGGTCAATGTGCTTCCTTACAGGCCCTTCCTCATCAAGCCGAACAACCATGAGCTCGGTGAGATCTTCCACACTACACTCAAGACCAGGGAAGATGTCGTGCCTTATGCAAAGAAGCTCCAGGAGAAAGGCGCACGCAATGTTCTGATCTCCATGGCCGGTGAAGGTGCCGTGCTTGTGGATGAAGAAGGAAACGTACACATGCATGAAGCGCCTAAGGGCAAGGTACTCAACTCCGTTGGCGCAGGCGACTCCATGGTCGCCGGATTCCTGGCTGGATGGATGGACAAGCGTGATTATGAACATGCCTTCCGTCTGGGCATTGCCTCCGGCAGTGCAAGTGCCTTCTCACAAGGGCTTGCCGACAAAGAAACCATTACAGCCGTATTCAATACCATTCAGTAAGTGAAAGGGAAAAGACAACATTATGAAAATCACAGAACTCCTCAAGCCGGAAGCCATCAAGCTCAACGCCACGGCAACAGACAAGAACAACGCCATTGATCAGCTCGTTGAACTGCATGTCAAGGCAGGCAATGTCACTGACCCCAAGCTCTACAAGGAGATGATCCTCAAGAGAGAAGAAGAAGGAACCACAGGCATGGGAGACGGCATTGCCATCCCGCATGCAAGAACAGAGGCTGTTGCCAATGCAGGCCTTGCCGCAATGACTGTTCCTGCCGGTGTTGACTTCAACTCCATGGATGGTTCGCCAAGCACACTGCTGTTCATGATCGCCGCTCCGGCAAACTCCAATAACCTGTATCTGGAAGTCCTCTCAAGACTTGCCATGCTGCTGACGGACGAGGAATTCACCAAATCCCTCAAGAATGCAAAGACAACCGAAGAGTTCCTGCTCAAGATCGACCTTGCTGAAAAGGACAGAGAGCTCAATGAGCTGAAGGAAAAGGAAGCAGCTGCCAAGGCTGCAGAAAGAGGCAATGCCTCCCTGCCGTATGTGCTTGCTGTTACAGCCTGCCCGACCGGTATTGCTCATACATACATGGCTGCTGAGAACCTCGAGAAGAAAGCCAAGGAAATGGGCATTGTGCTCAAGGCTGAGACACAGGGCTCCGTTGGTGCAAAGAATGTCCTGACACCGGAAGAAGTTGCCAATGCCAAGGGCATCATCATCGCTGCCGACAAGAACATTGAGCTCGACCGTTTCGACGGAAAGCCTGTCCTTGTCACATCCGTTACCAAGGGCATCAATGAACCGGAAGTTCTCATCAACAAGGTTCTGAACAATGAAGTGCCTGTCTACCACGCAGCCGGCGGTGCCAGGAAGGAAGCTGTGCCAAGCGGTGAAAAGGACAGCACCTGGCATGTCCTCTACAAGCACCTGATGAACGGTGTATCCCATATGCTGCCGTTTGTTGTCGGCGGCGGCATCCTGATTGCCATTGCCTTCCTGCTGGATGATCAGTCCATTGATCCTTCCAACTTCGGCATGAACACACCGGCAGCTGCCTTCTTCAAGACAGTCGGCGGTGCAGCCTTCGGCTTCATGCTGCCGATCCTGTCCGGCTACATTGCAATGTCCATTGCCGACAGACCAGGCCTGGCAGTCGGTTTCACAGGCGGCGCCATTGCAAGTGCCGGCTATAACTTCGCTGCTCTTGCCAATCCTTCCGCTCCGGTCATCTCTTCCGGATTCCTGGGTGCACTGCTTGCAGGATTTGTCGGCGGCTATCTGACCAAATGGCTTGAGAAGGCATGCGACAAGCTCCCTGCTTCCCTGGAAGGCATCAAGCCTGTGCTTCTCTACCCGCTGCTTGGCATCCTGATGATCGGTATTGTCATGTATGCCGTCAACCCGATCATGGGTGCGATCAACACCTGGATGACAAATACACTGAACTCCATGGGCACAAGCAACCTGGTTCTTCTTGGTGCAATCGTCGGCGGCATGATGTCCGTGGATATGGGCGGCCCTGTCAACAAGGCAGCGTATGTCTTCGGTACCGCAATGCTTGCTGAAGGAACAGAAGCAGGCAAGATCATCATGGCTTCCGTCATGGTCGGCGGCATGGTACCGCCTCTGGCCATTGCCATCTCCACTTCCATCGCCAAGAACAAGTGGTCTGATGAAGACCGCAAGGCGGGTGTGGTCAACTACATCATGGGTCTCTCCTTCATCTCCGAAGGTGCTATTCCTTACGCAGCTGCTGATCCGCTGAAGGTTCTTCCTTCCTGCATCATCGGTTCTGCTGTTGCCGGTGCAATGTCTGCCGCATTCCATTGCGCATCCCCTGCTCCGCACGGCGGATTCTGGGTCATCGGCATCATCTCCAACCCGGTCATGTATGCTCTGGCTCTGGCTGTTGGCTCCATCGTTGCAGCAGTGATCCTCTCTGCCCTCAAGAAGCCGGTTCAGAAGTAATCACAGCCAAAAGCATTCTTTGAAAGGTCTGCCGATCCATGGCAGACCTTTTTCCTTCCCTTCACACACATTCGGGATTGCTTCCGCTTCTGTTCAGAAAGAATTCACACAGCATCGGTAATCTTCAGCATGTACAAAGGAGGATGTACACCATGAAGAAAGCATTCACGATGATCACAGCACTTGTCCTGCTTGCAGGCTGTGCAGAAAGCACAGCTGCCGTCAGTGCAGAGGCAGAAGAAACCACAGTGTATACAACCTCTTCCAAAGAGGAGAATACAGAAAAGGAAGAAGACACAGAAGAAGATGATTCTCTGTATTCCGACAGGGACATGGAACAGGAGGCTGACCTCTCTGAGGCAAAGACCATCAAAGTCTCTGACAACCAGGATGTCAGTATTACAGAGGAAGGCGTCTATGTCATTACAGGGACAGCAGAGAATGTCACAATCACAGTCAATGCAGCAGAGGATGCCAAGGTACAGCTTGTCCTGGACAATGTATCCATTACAAACGAATCCAGGCCGGTCATTGAAGCACTGGAGGCAGACAAACTGTTCATCACAACAGCAGAGGGAAGCGAGAATACCTTCACTGTGAACCGTGCCTTTGAAACAGGCAATGGTTCCGATGCTGTTATTGATGCAGGCATGGATCTGACAATGAACGGTCCTGGCACCCTGACCATTAACAGTGCAGGTGATGCCGTGTCTGCCGCAGATGATCTGACGATCACCGGCGGCACCTATGTCATCAACAGCGGTGAGGATGGTTTTGAAGTCAATGATGTACTGGCTGTTGCGGACGGTACATTCACCATTGACGCAGGCAAGGATGGCTTCCATGCGGAAAACAGTGATGATGATACGTTAGGCATCATCGTCATGGATGATGGTTCCTATACCATTAATGCCGATGATGACGGCATCCAGGGAAACGGTACAGTCACGATCAATGACGGCACCTATGACATTGATGCCGTGGAAGGCATTTAGGGAACAACCATCACAATCAACGGCGGCACGATTGCCATTGATGCAAGCGATGACGGCATCAATGCCGCAAGGAAGTCCGCTGCCTACGATGTGGCAATCATTGTCAATGACGGCGACATCACCATCAACATGGGTGCCGGAGATACCGATGCCATGGATGCCAACGGCTCCATCACCATCAACGGCGGCAATATCAACATCACCGGCAGTTCCGCCTTCGACTATGACACCACAGGCACCCTCAACGGCGGCACAGTCACAGTCAATGGACAGCAGGTCACCCAGTTAACATCCTCCATGCCCGGAGGCGGCGGTATGAGAGGTGGTATGCAGAACGGCATGGGCAGAGGCATGAAGCCCAGTTCTGACACGACAACCGGCGCCACTCCATCCCAGCAGGGAAACGGTGTATGACAGACAAAGCGGCATCCACTGCCGCTTTGTCTGCATGTTCACCTTATTCTTTCAGATCCTGTCACTGTCTTAGTGTATGCACAGTCCAGGATCTTTTCTTCTTCATACTCTGCTTCGCCAACCTGATTGTCATACGGATCAGCGCGAAGATACCTTGGCTGTATATTGTCAAACTGTGCCTGGAAGGAATTGTTTGCCACCATCCGGAAGGGATCGAGGTTTCCGAAGTAGAACCTTCTTCTCCACTCCTCTCCTTCATCATATGCATGCCCGCCATAGGAAGGATCACAGAACAGCCAGCCATACCCGTCGATCCAGAACTGTGCCCAGTCATGGTTGCCGGCAGCTTCATGTCCTGTGGTAAGACCGGACTGCCATCTTGCAGGAATGCCTGCAAGCCGGCAGAGTGTGATGAACATCAAAGCTTTGACACCACAGTCACCCTTATAACCAACGGCTGCGTATTCCGGGATTTCCTCCACAGTGGCATAGGGACGCATGAAAGAATACTTCACCCTGGCGGTGATGTAATCATAGAAGGCTCTTGCCTTCTCCAGAGGGTCTTCAATATTACCGGCAATCTCCTTTGCCAGTGCCTTCATGTACGGTGTGAACTGAATATGCGGCAGCAGTTCTGATGTATCCTCTGCACATGGTGCAGGGGAATTCTCTGCATAGACAATAGATCTTTCTCCCCTGTTCCAGAGATCCGCATACCTTGCGGTCACTGTCCATGCATATTCCGCAGAGAAGACATGGTTTTCCTTCATATCCTCTTCAAAACAGATGGTTCTCTGTCTTGCATGTTCATCGGCAAGGATTCCGTTTGTTGTCAGGATCTGAATCCCGGAGATCTGTTCCGATGCCCTTGGCACCGGAAGCCAGACACGCACACGGCCTGGATGGAATACCTCATCCTTGATCCGGTATTCTGCTTTCAGTGAAAAGCGGTATGATACCGGCCTTCCGGTATCAGCCATTTCCTTTACGACATCTTTCACAGGATCTTCCGGTTCTGCCTGGTCTCTGTTCAGAAGTACATCCGAGCGCTTCTTCAAAGCAGGATCTGTCATGAGTGTTTCAGCCGTACGATGAAAATAGTGCTCTTCTCCGTTGACATAGATCCAGTCAATCCGGCCATTGTCCTTCAGATGTACAAATTCCTCTGCGGTGATATCAGGCAGTACTTCCTGTACTTTTGCAAGGCATTGTTCCTGCGTATACGGAAAATACACCGGCAGTCTTGCAAGAATCTGCTTCTCCAGCCGCAGTCTTCGTTTCAGCAATTCACTGACATCCCTGGACAGCCAGACATCAATCAGTTTCTGTGCTCCTTCAAAATCTCCGTATTCCTTCTTGCAAAGGACATCCTCCGGGAGTGCATAGGCAAGTGTCACAAGATCTTCATATCTGAATATTTCCATGGAAATACACCTCATTCTGTTTTGCCACTATTGTTGACGGGATGTGATCCTGTGTCAATTCCTTCGGGCAGAAGAAAAACGCCCTTTCTGCAGTTCATGCAGAATGAGCGTTCTTTTGCGATCTTCAGTTGCCTGCAGCGTAGGCTGCTGCTTCACGGCCGGAAATCCAGCCCATGTAGGAACATACGCCAAGTGCTTCCATGCCAGGATAGAAGTCGCCGATCAGATCTCCGGAGGAGATCAGACCAGCCGCATACAGTCCTGGAATTGCATTGCCGTCAACGTCTGTGACTTCCGCCTTGTCATCTGTGACAATACCACCGTATTCACCGCGGGTCATGTCATATTCCTTGACGGCATACCATGTATCACCGGTCAGTGCTGTAAGATACTGTGGATCCTTGCCAAGGTCTGTATCTTCCCCTGCTTCACACATCTTGTTGTATTCATCGATCGTTGCCTGAAGCTTGTCTGCATCAACGCCCATGTCCTTGGCCAGTTCTGCTACGGAGCCTGCCTTGTGTGCTTCGATATAAGTGCTTCCGTCTTCCGTTGCCTTGAGGTACTTGTCAAGGTTCAGGAACTTGTCAGCGACATTCTGGTCCATGACCACCCAGCCATAATCCGGTCCGTCCTGTTCAATGAAGTATTCCATCTGGAAGTGTGTTCCTGCATCTTCCTTGACCGGACGTTCTGCTGAGGAATTGACGAGCAGACATTCGTAAGGATAGGAGTTGTACGGCTGGCCGACAACCGGCATGTCATAAGGGTCAGGTGCGAAGATGCCGGACATCTTGTGCTGGTAAGGATAGAACTGTGCGCCGGCATCCACAGCCATCTGAATGCCTTCACCGGTATCTCCTGCCGAGGCAGCTGTGAAGTTCTTTTCTGCAGAAGGATCAAGCTGCCTGCAGAGTTCAGCATTTCTTGCATAAGTGCCTGTTGCCATGACCACTGCCTTGGCATTGAAGGTCTTGACACCTGTCTTTGTATCGCATTCCACACCGACAACTGCATTGTCCTTTGTCAGAAGCCTTGAAGCAGGCGTATTCAGATAGATATCCACGCCGCCATCCTGCAGTTTCTGAACCAGTGTATCAATCAGGTTTGTTCCGCCCTTCGGGTGTACTTCTGCTGTTGCAAGCTTGATGGACGCGGCATTCTTCTGTGCCTTTTCCGTTGCATCAATGCCCCAGCCTGTTTCCATGAATGTCTTGCCCTGGATGCCCATGTCACTGTAGTTCTGAATGATTTCCGGTGCGTTGCTCATGGCAGTGGTGAGCTTGTCAACATCAATGGTGTTGACTTCCTGGGTATTGCGGTCCAGCCACACCTGTACCTTGTCATCAACTTCATCTTCTGTGAATGCTGCGACATAAGCACCGGAAGAGAAGATGGAAGTACCTCCGACGATGCCCTGCTTTTCCAGAAGAGCTACCTTGGCACCATCCTGCATAGCCTTGAAGGCCGACTGGATGCCGGCATAGCCTGCACCTACAACAACGACATCATAGTCGAAGGTCTCGTCTTTCGTCTCAACTGCCACTTCACGTTTCTTCCATTCTCCCGCATCTGCACCAGCCTGCCCCAATGCATCAGCGACTGCCGTCTTCATGGCAGCGGAAGAGATGGTTGCTCCGGCAACAGAATCAACCGCCAGCGACTGATTCTCCGTGATTTCATCTGCGACAATGCCCAGTGCTTTGTCACCAACGGAATCTGTTTCATTTTCATCAACGATTTCAATATTTGTAATTGCAGATTCATCCACAGTCACAGCAACCGTAACATCTCCGTCCATGCCATGTGCTGTCGCCGTATAGGTTCCCGGCGTCATCGATGCAGATGCTGTTTCATTTGTGGAAGCTGCGGAAGCAGTTTCAGCAGCCGAAGCTGCGGCTGAAGACGCGCCGCAGCCCGCCAGCAGGCTGACTGTCAATAATGCAGATACCAGTTTCTTCATTGTTTCTTTTCTCCCTTGCGTTCTTATTATTATTTTCACAATGAGAAAAGAACACTATCTTTATGGACAACTGATATAACCAAAAGGTTATGTTCTTGGCACTGGGATCAGCTTCACATTCTTCAAATCCAAAGAGGCGAGCAAAGACTCGTCGCCAAGAAGCCTCACTTCATTTCTGAGAGGCGGATCAAACGGATGAAAGGCAAAACCGTACGGAACCAGATCTGAAACGCAGAAGGTAATTCTGCCTGATTCTCTTGCAACGTTCCATGCAAGCTGCGTGTTATCCAGGATCATCAAGGAAGAAGGACGTATGCCATCTCTGCGGAAGAGTACCTCTGCTGCCTTTCCGATTACATTGGATGCATCAGAAACAACAAATGATTCATCCTTGATCTGATGCAGTGAAACTGCCTGTTCTGGCTTCAAACCAAGCTTCTGTTCCTTGACAGCAGGGATGGCAAAACCGATTTCCTCTTTCTTCAGAAGCCTGCCTCCCGTCAAGGAGTTGATGACAGCGAGGTCCAGCTTTCCTTCTTCCAGCATGGCACTGATCACACCGGAGTGGTTTGTATACACGCGGAATTCATAGCCGGGGTTGTTCTTCATAAGCTCAATCAGCATTGTTGCACACATCTGCGTACGGGAAGAAGGAATGCCGATCACCAGTTCATGTTTTTCCTCACGCATGGACCGGTGTATCTTTTCTTCACATTCGTTCATCAGCTGCTGAATCCTTGAAGCATAGGAAATGTAGATTCCACCGAGCCTTGTCGGCACCAGGCCGTTTCTGGTTCTTTCAAACAAAGCGCCGCCAATCTGTCTTTCATGAACCTTCAGGAACTTGGATAAAGCAGGCTGCGAGACATAGAGCTTTTCAGCAGCCCTGGAAAGACTTCCTTCCTCAGCAATGGTCAGTATGTATCTGATCTCAAGATCGTCCATCTTCTATGCCTTTCTTTCAATCCTCTTGTATCTCTGTATGTCCAGCGGCAGGTCCCTGACAGCCATGTCAAATACCTCAGTCACTGTCACTTCCTTGTCTTCCCCGTTGGCATGGACGACAACCTTGTCGCCAGGTTTGAGATCAAATCCGTCTGCGATGTAGTCATACTGTCTGCCATTGGGTGTGAAGACAACACCGGCAAAGTGATACACCTTGTCGGATCCTTTTGGAATGGAAGGAAGTCGGAATACAAAGCCCTTGCACAGCACACCTGCAACAATTTCATCATGGTGTGTGAACACAACCCACCCGCCTGTCCGGTCATGGTACCTTGCAGCCGAATCAGCGATGAAGGAAGAAGCTCCTCCCTTTGTCCAGCAGTCCGTCAGATCCAAGGTTGTCTCTTTCACCGTATCCACAAGATCACAGTACTGATGATCCGGATGGCATACGAAGAACTTCGTGACATATTCTTCCCGTGGGTTTTCCAGACGCTTTGCCGTAATGGTGATTTCATTCTTTGACTTTGTGAATGTAATCATGCAGGAATGCTCAAACAATGCACGGTTCAGCTCCTGCGGACAGTCCTCGATGATCTTCCGTTCCTTCTTGAGCGGACGCTTCTCACGGATCCTTCTCAATTGCTTCTGGATGCCCATGTACACACTGGTGTCCCCGTACCAGCCAAGCGGAAGACGCTTGCGCATGGCGAAGTCCGCCAGGGAATAGTAGACATATTCAGCTTCC
>OMUX01000402.1 GCA_900314345.1 uncultured Erysipelotrichaceae bacterium
TACAATGCCTACAAGGACAGGAATGTGGACTGGACCTTCTGGAACAAGGACAACCTGCTTCCCGAACAGTATGCCGAAATCCTGAAGAAGAAGCTTGAGGAGATGAACAGCCATGAATGAATCCGTGATCCGGGAATGGAAACCGGAGTTTGAAGGAAAGAACATCCTTGTCTGGGGTTATGGAAGGGAAGGAAAGGCCAGTGCCTCTTTGATTCATGCCTTATGCCCGGATCTTGTCTTCACGATCGCCGATGCCCCGAAGGCTGAAAAACTTCTCGAACAGGCAAAGTATGACTATCCTTCCTGCATTGTCAAGGCAGACAATGCAGTTGACTTTTCTTCCTTTGACATGATCCTGAAGTCTCCGGGCATTGTATTGCCCGAAGGCTTTGACACGAAGAACATTACCGGTGAAACACAGCTGTTCTTAAAGCACTATGCAAAGCAGACCATCGGTGTCACCGGCACAAAGGGAAAGTCCACCACGACAACGCTTGTCTATAAGGCATTGTCAGAGAAGTACCGCACCCATCTTGTCGGCAATATCGGCAGGGCATGTTTTGAAGCAGTGCCGGATATGGAGGGAAACGATCTGGTGGCATTTGAAATCTCCTGCCACCAGCTGGAATACAGTCCGTATTCCCCGCATACCGCAGTGTTCCTGAACCTGTATGAAGAACACCTGGACCACTACGGTTCCTTTGCAAAGTACGGTGCTGCCAAGGCAAACATCTTCCGCCATCAGAAGGAAGGGGATGTATGCATCATCAACCAGGAACTCACCCAGTACATTCCGGAAATCCATGATCCGCTTCTCATCGGCAGGGATATCCGCAATGAAGGAAGAACACTGATCATTCCCGGAAAGCGTCTTGAAGTCAAAGACTGTGCACTCATCGGGGAACACAACTACCTGAACCTTGCGGTGGTTTATTACATCGCCGGTCTCTACGGCATCAGTGATGATCAGTTCCTGCACATGTGCAGCACATTTGAACCGCTCCATCACAGACTCGAGGATCTCGGGGAATTCCATGGCATCCGCTATGTCAATGACAGCATCTCCACGATCGGGCAGTCCTGCATCAAGGCCCTGGAAGCCCTGCAGGATGTGGATACGGTACTGATCGGGGGAATGGACCGTGGCATTGAATACCATGAGCTGGAAGACTATCTTGCACAGCACAAAGAGCTCAATGTGATCTTCATGTATGCAAGCGGAAAACGTGTGGCAGAGGAACTCAGGGAAACAGAGAGATATACAGAGAACATGCATATCGTGGATGATCTTGGTGAAGCAGTGAATCTTGCAAAGAAGCTCACCAGGCCGCATCATATCTGCCTGCTTTCCCCGGCGGCTTCCTCCTATGATCACTTCAAAAACTTCGAGGAACGCGGCGAGGTATTCGGAAGGATGGTCCGGGAATGAGCTTTCAGATCATAGACGTGGATGAAACAGCCTTTGCAAAGAAGTACCATCTTTCACCATTGACGGCAAAACTGGTTGCTGCATCGGACATTTCAGAAGAAAAGATCAGGGACATCCTGTCCAAGGACATGGAGATGCATACTTCACAGGCACCCTGTGTGCAGAAGTGCGCAAAGCGGATCCTTGCGGCAAAGGAAAACAAGGAAAAGGTGTTTGTCGGAGGCGACTATGATGCCGACGGCATCTGTGCCACCGCCATCATGAAGGCAACACTGGATGCCCTTGGCATCATAAACGGCTACTATATTCCCGACCGTTTCAAGGAAGGCTACGGTCTTCAGCCAAAGACCGTGGAAGCCGCTGTAAAGAAGGGCTATACCCTGATCCTGACGGTGGACAACGGCGTCAAGGCACATGAAGCCATTGAAAAGGCAAAGGAACTGCATACCGACATCATCATCACAGACCACCACCAGATCGATGAACCTGCAGGAACGGATACTGTCGTGCATCCGGACTACATGGAAGAAGAATACCGGTATCTCTCCGGGGCAGGGATTGCCCTGGAGATTTCAAGGACGCTCATCGGCGATCATCCGGAACTCACGGCGCTTGCCTGTGTGGCAGCGATCGGCGATGTCATGCCGTTGTATGCAGAGACAAGGATCATTGTGAAAAACGGCATCCAGGCATTAAGGCACAATGCCGTCCCGGCACTGACACCCTTGTTCCGCAGAGGTGCATCCATTGATGAAACCGCCATCGGCTTCCAGATCGTTCCGAAGCTCAACAGTGTCGGAAGACTCAATGACACCGCCAATGTCAACACCCTGGTGCCCTATCTTCTGTTGCGTGATCCTCTTTCCATACAGCGCTATGCTGCACAGCTGGAAGCGGTGAATGAGAGAAGGAAAAGCCTGTCCCGCACCATGAGTGCAAAGTGCGAAAAGATGCTTGGCAATGAAAGCTTTGAAATCCTCTACGATGAGAATTTTGAAGAAGGCATCTGCGGGCTTGCGGCAGGCAGGATCGCCAATACATATCACAAGCCGACCCTGGTTCTGACCAAAGGGGAAAACGGCAGGATCAAGGGATCCGGGAGAAGTGTTCCGGGCTTTGATCTCTTCCACTTCTTTTCACAGGACTTTGATATGTTCACGGCATTCGGCGGACATGAACAGGCCGTGGGTCTTTCCATGAAGGAAGAGGACTATGAAGGCTTTGTGGCAAAGGTCAGGGAAAAGATGCAGGCTGCTGACTTTACATATGAGGAACCAAAGGAAACAGTCATCCGGGTGAGCGGATCACTGCTGACCTTCCAGAATGTAACGGATCTTTCCATCCTTTCGCCTTACCCCAGGGATCTTGTTTCACCGCTCTTTGCCCTTGAGAACCCGCAGGTGCTCAATGTGTTCCGTTCCCCGAAGGTGACGAAGTACCACATCGCCGTCAACGGCAGTGAAATGGATGCCCTGATGTTTCCGTATCAGAACCTGACCCAGACAGATCATCCTTCCAGGATGATCGGCTCACTTTCCATCAACCGCTTCCGGAACAATGTCAGTGTGCAGATGATGCTTGTAGATCTTCAGTAAACCGTATCGATTGGTACGGTTTTTCTGTAGAATGTCAGTCAAAGGAGAACAGTACATGAAGGATGTGCAGGCAGTGATTCAAAGCAATACACGCATCGCCGATCAGGTATATGAACTGAAGCTCAGTGTCAGTGACTTTCCCAAGGCGGAACCCGGACAGTTCGTACAGGCGGAGATCCCAGGATGCTTCTTGAGAAGACCTTTCTCCATCGCCTTTGCGGATGAAACGGAGATCATTCTGCTCTACAAGACGGTGGGAGAAGGAACAGCCATTCTTTCCCGCAT
>OMUX01000326.1 GCA_900314345.1 uncultured Erysipelotrichaceae bacterium
AAATAAAGGATTTCTACGAGTTCAACTTTTGTAGCAACACTATAGTCTCGATGTGCAGTGTTCCCGGGAACATGTCCACAGGCTGCACCTTCTGTACTTCATAGTTCATTTCATTCAGGATGGCACAGTCTCTTGCAAGGGTTGCCGGATCACAGCTGACATACACCAGCCGCTTCGGCGCAATGGTATTGATTGCCTCCAGTGTCTCCCTGGAGCATCCTTTCCTCGGAGGATCCACAATGACCACATCTGCCTTCACGTTATTCTGGATGAGCTTCCTTGCTCCGTCCTTTACATCAGCGGTGAAGAAGTCAATGTTATGTACATCATTGAGCTCTGCGTTCACCTTTGCATCCTTGATGGCATCCGCCACCACCTCGATGCCGTATACCTTCTTTGCATGTCTGCTGGCAAGGATGCCGATCGTTCCGGTGCCGCAGTAAAGATCAATGACGGTCTCGCTGCCTGTCAGCTGCGCATAATCAATTGCCGTGCTGTAGAGGATCTGTGTGGCATAAGGATTGATCTGGAAGAAGGAACGGGCCGAAATACGGAACCTGCAGTCCAGCAGTTTCTCTTCAATATACGGTTCTCCATAGATCTGGATCTGTGTTCCGTCCAGGATGACATTGTCCTCCCTGCGGTTCACGATGCAGGAAATACTCTTCACTTCCGGCCATGTCTGTGTGATCCGGTGTACCAGGGCATCGCTGTTGTTGAAGGGGTAGTCCCGTACAATCATGCAGATCATCACCTGGTTTGTACGGTGGGCATGCTTGATGAGCACATGACGGAAGCTCTTCGTACACCCAAGCTCCGGTAGCCACTCTTTGAACTTCGAAACGATCTCATTGCTCAGATCAGACTGTACAGCACAGGTATCGTATTCCACGATCCGGTTGGTACGGTTGGCATAGAAGCCCATCTGTGTCTTACCGTTATTGAGCTGCACAGGCACCTGTACCTTGTTGCGGTAGGCGGAAAGATGATCCCCTTCCAGGATCGGCTGTACCATTACCTGCATATGTGCATTCTGCAGGAACAGGTTTGCGACCTTTTCCTCCTTGAATCGCTTCTGCTCCTCCAGGTCCATGTGCATCAGCTGACAGCCGCCGCACTGCCTGTATACAGGGCATGCCGGCTTTACGCGGTGCCTGCTTTCCTTGATCAGATTCACAATCCTTGCATAGCCATAGTTCTTCTTCATGGCCGTGATGGAAAGCTCTGCCTCTTCCCCTTCAATCAGTCCCGGCACAAAGAAGACAATATCTCCGAATCTTACAACACCTAATCCATCCCAGGTATAGCCGATGCATGTACCTGTCCAGTTTTCATTTTTTCTCATAACACTGTTAATTATAAAACAGGAGACACCTGTGTGCCTCCTGTTCATTGCTTAGCCGTTATCGGTTGTATCTTCGCCTTCCGCATCCGGTGAAGCGGTATCGATGCCTGCATCCTCACCGCTGAGTTTCAGTTCATTGGAATCCGCTGAGGAGGAAGGAACAGGATTGTTCCTGGCGTCCACGGCATCCCTGAGCTGCTGGGCAAGCTCGGCATTGACCGGTTCAGAGACCAGCTGTGTATGCGGACTGTCCATATTGCTGGTCTTGTTTTCAATCACATACACGAAGGAATCACTGTCTGCCTTGTCCAGGCTGTTGTATACATGGATCTCCAGATCATACATCTTCTCATTGTCATGCTGAAAGAAGTATGAGGAAGGATCCAGGACACCTGTCACCTTGCTGTAGATGCTTTCAGCTGTGGATTCTGCCGTTGAAGCATCTGCGGAATCTGAGATGTCCGCATAGACACGCAGAGTTGCGGTGGTCAGTCTGACAGAGACAGATTCCACACCGGAGAGTCCCTTGACGTCGGATTCAATCTGGTTCATCTGTGTTTCCGTGATGGCCGGATTGAGATCATTCTCATACCTGTTTCCGATGACCGGGGTATGGGTATCCCTGGCTGCAGACAGCAGGATGTATCCCATGACTGCAAACGGCAGCAGGAACAGGATCAAGGCAATCCAGAAGACCACCTTGGTACGTGTATTGTTCTTTTTCTTCTTCTTTTTTGCCATCTCCTGTTATCCTCTCTGCTTCATTAACGCTTGGCCAGTGCTTCCTTGATGGTCTTTGATACAAGACCAGGGTTTGCCTGACCCTTTGACTTCTTCATGACCTGTCCGACCAGGAAGCCGACAGCCCTGTCCTTGCCTGCCTTGAAGTCCGCAATAGCCTGCGGATTGGCATCCAGAACCTCTTCAACCATCTGCACAATGGCACCGGTATCGGAAACCTGCTGAAGTCCCTTGGCCTTTGCAGTCTCTTCCGGATCCTTGCCGAGCATCAGATCCTCGACAAGCTCCTTGGCCTGCTTGCTGGAAATCTTTCCATCATCGATCATGCCCACAAGCCTGGCAAGATGCTCAGGCTTGAGATCGCAGTGATCGATCGTCTTTTCATTCTTGTTGAGCCATGCACTGACATCCGACAGCAGCCAGTTGCATACACCTTTGGCATCCCTGGAATACTGCATGCACTTCTCGAAGAACTCCGACATCTCCTTGTTGTCGATCAGGATGTCGATATCATGCTTGTTGAGACCGTATTCCTTTGTATAACGCTCTCTTCTTGCCTCAGGCAGCTCCGGCATGGAATCCTGGATCTGCCTGATCCATTCCGGATCCAGACGGATCGGGAAAATGTTGGGTTCCGGGAAGAACTTGTAGTCGACATTGCCTTCCTTGCGTCTCATCAGGATCGTGGTGCCGGTCTTGTCATCATAGCGCCTTGTTTCCTGCAGGACCTTCTCGCCGCTTTCCAGGATCTTCTTCTGACGTTCGACTTCATAATCGACAGCCTTTCCGATATGGGAAATGGAGTTCAGGTTCTTGATCTCATTCTTTGTGCCAAGCACACCGCTACCCCTGGGAGAGATGGATACGTTGACATCGCAGCGCATGGATCCTTCCTCCATCTTGCAGTCAGAAACGCCGATATAGTACAACGTCTGGCGCAGTGCTTCGACATATGCCTCAGCCTGCTGGCCGTTGTGCATGTCTGGTTCGGAGACAATCTCAATGAGCGGTGTTCCTGCACGGTTGAAATCCAGCAGGGAGAACTTCGTCAGGTGGAACTGCTTTGCCGTATCCTCTTCCATGTGAATACGGTTGATCCTGATCTTCTTCTTTCCCTCCGGGGTATCGATCATGACATAGCCGTTCCGGCCGATCGGGTGGAACTGCTGGGTGATCTGGAATCCCTTGGGAAGATCGGAATAGTAGTAGTTCTTGCGGTCAAACTTCACCAGCGGATCAATCGTCAGATGCAGTGCCGTGCAGGCTTCAATGGCCTTGGCAATGGCCTCCTTGTTCACACAGGGAAGGGTGCCCGGCTGACCGAGGTCGATCTCATTGACACAGGTGTTGGCCTGCCTTCCGAAGGAAGTCGGGGCACCGGAGAACATCTTTGTCGCTGTCTTCAGCTGGCAATGGATTTCAATACCAATCGTGACATCGTATTCCATCTTACTTCACCTCCGCATGAAGATCCTTGTATCCGGTGATCTCCTCAATGGCCTTGCCGATGGAGAACATCTGTGACTCTTCCCATGCCCTGCATGTCAGGTTGACACCGATCGGGCATCCTTCTTCAAAGCCCATCGGCACCGTCATGGACGGATAGCCGGAGAAGTTGCCCATAGCCATGTAGTTCTCCGCAACCAGATAGTCATCAGACAGCTGATCCTGATCCTGCTTGGCATCGATCAGAGGTGCGATGTTTCCGCTTGCCGGAGCGATGAGGCAGTCATATTCCTCATATGCCTTGTCCATGGCTTCCACAATCAGTCTTCTGACCTTCTGTGCCTTGCGGAACAGACGCTCCTGGTTTTCTTCAAACAGACCGTAGGAACCGATGACGAAACGTCTCCGGATCAAAGGTCCGAAGCCCTTGGTACGGGAGTTTGTCATGATCTCCTGCATGTCCTTGCCCTCTTCACGGACGCCGAAACGGATGCCGTCAAGGTTGGAATGGTTGGATGTCGCTTCGCAGTTTGCGATGATGAAGTATGCCGGAAGGATCGCTTCCATCAGTGCCTCATCAAACTCATAGACATCCACCTGTGCACCGCGTGCACGCAGCTTGTCCATCAGATCATTGAAGATCTTCTTTGTCTCTTCGTTATGGATGCCGTCCAGTACGTTCTGGATGATGGCAATCTTCTTCCCGTGCATGTCAGAGTTCAGCTCTGCACTGTAATCCGGAACCGGACGGCAAGAACTTGTCATGTCACGGTCATCCCTGCCAGCCAGTACCTTCAGGGATACACAGGCATCTTCAATACTGCGGGTGAAGAAACCCACATGATCCAGCGATGATGCGTAAGGAATGATGCCGTAGCGGCTGATTCTACCATAGGTCGGCTTGACGCCGACAATGCCGCAGAAGCTTGCCGGCTTGCGGATGCTGTCGCCGGTATCGGAACCGATGGCCATCGGCACAACACCGCTGGCGACCAATGCTGCAGAGCCGCCGGAGGAACCGCCGGTCATCCTTCTCTGATCCCAGGGATTGTATGCCGGTCCCTTGAAACAGGTCAGGTTCGTGCCGCCCATGGCCAGCTCATCCATGCTTGCCTTGGCGATGCATACCGCACCTGCCTCCTTCAGCTTGTCAACGATGTGTGCGTTATAAACCGGCACATAGTTGGAAAGGATCCGGGAACCTGCAGTTGTCAGGACTCCCTTTGTAATGACATTGTCCTTGAGGGCAATCGGAACCCCGCGCATCAGTCCTTCTTCCGGAAGGTTCTCCAGCTGTTCCTCCGGATCCACGAACGTGATGACGTCATTCAGTTTTCCCTGCAGGGCCTGTGCCTTTGCATAGGCTTCCTCGCAGCGTGCCTTTGCATTGGCCTTGTCTTCTGCCATTTCCCTGATCATGCTTACTTCACCACCTTCGGAAGGACGAAGTGTCCTTCTACCTTCTTGTCAACGTTGGCCAGGGCATCATCCTGGCTGATGACGTTGCTTACCACATCCGGACGGACATAGCTTGTCTCATCCTCGAACGGGTATACCATTTCCTCAACGCCGTCCGTATTGATCCTGTCCAGCAGGGACATCTGCCGGCTCAGGGTATCGAATTCCTTCACGATGCCGTCAGCCTCTTCATCCGAGAGGTTGAACATCAGCTGGTTTGCCAGCTTTCTGAAGTACTCTCTGTCTTTCGTTTCTTCCATGGCAAAAACCTCTTTTTCCTGTTCAATTCTATAAAAACAGTGCCATTTAATCAAT
Organism: uncultured Erysipelotrichaceae bacterium; assembly: GCA_900314345.1. Classification (GTDB taxonomy): domain Bacteria; phylum Bacillota_I; class Bacilli_A; order Erysipelotrichales; family Erysipelotrichaceae; genus Bulleidia. The sequence continues at coordinate 5,306 of OMUX01000326.1, forward strand.
CATTGTTCCCGAACTGGTCAATGAATGCCTGCTCGGAAAGAATCGGAATGCCAAGCTGACGCGCCTTGGTATTCTTGGTTGATGTGCTGTTGACATCATTGTTGATGAGATAGCTCGTGGACTTTGACACAGAGCCTGTCACCTTGCCGCCCTGGGATTCAATGTATGCCTTGAGCTCCGCCCTGTTCTTGTACTGATAGACATCACCGGTGATGACAAAGGTCAGATCCCTGCATCTGCTGCCGGAAGGGATGAGCTGTACTGCCTGCACCTGCACTTCATTCATGAGGTCGTCAAACACGGCGCAGTTCTTTTCATCATGGAACCAGTTCACAAACGCACTGCTCTTCTCCGGACCGATGCCGTCAATGCTGGCAAAGACCTCCGGATCCTCCGCAGTCCTTGCCTTCTGGATCAGCTCCTGGAAAGCATAGGTGCCAAGCAGCTTCTTTGCCACATCCGGACCGACAAGCGGAATACACAAGGCAAAGATCAGCCTTGTATCAGGCACGGTTCTTGCCTTTGCAATGCTTGCCATGATGTTGGATGCGGACTTCTCGCCGAAGCCATCGAGTTCCTTGATCTCATCCACATGGCTTCCCAGGCGGTAGATATCCCCGTACCTTGTGATCCAGCCTTCATTGATGAATCTGCTTAATGTCTGTTCGGAGATGCCGTCGATATCCATGCCCGGCTTGGAGACAAAGCGGGTGAACTTCTTCAATTGCTTTGCCGCACAGTCAGGATTCGTGCACTTCAGGGTCTTTGTTCCGCTGAGCGGGGATACCGCCACTTCCGTGAGTGCACCGCAGACCGGGCATCTGGAAGGAATATGGAACTCCCCTTCCGTCTTCTGTACATGGATGATCTTGGGAATGATCTTGTTGGCTTTGATGACAGAAAGCAGGGTTCCCTTGTCACCGATGCCAAGCCGCTCGCATTCACTGATATTGCACAGGCTTGCCCGCTTGACCGTCGTTCCTTCCAGTTCCACCGGTTCAAACACCGCAACCGGTGTGATGGTGGAAGCCGCACAGGACCACTCCACATGATCCAGCGTGGACTGCACGGACTCATCCGCCCACTTGAAGGCATAGCCTGCTCTTGTGGCATGATGCCCTGTCACGCTTCCTGTGGAAGCGTACACCGTATCATCATAGGCAATGACAAGACCATCCACCGGATAGGGATTCTCTCCGTCCGTGACCTTCTTTGTCCACTTGTCCACTTCCTTGTTCATGGCATCCAGGTCCGGATGTTCGATCCGTTCATGATCAACCGTCGCAAACCCCAGGGACTTCAGGTAGTCCATCCGGCCGCCCCAGGAAATGATCTCCTGTTCAGCATGTACCAGGGTGAAGGGAATCCAGTGGATATTCCTTCTGCGTACTTCCTCGGGATCCTTCAAAGTCAAAGAACCGGATGCCAGGTTTCTCGGATTGGCATAGTCTTCGCCGCTTTCCATGACAAACTGATTGAAGTCGGCATAGGAAATCACCGCTTCCCCGCGGATCACCAGATGCCCTGTTTCCGCAATGACATGGGGAATGCCATGGATGGCATCCGCCAGCCATGTGATGTTTGTGCCGGTATGGCCATCCCCGCGTGTCACGACCTTTGTGAGTTTTCCGTTGTCATAGGTTGCGACAAGCGTCAGACCATCGAGCTTCCAGGAAAGCCAGATCGGCCTTCCTTCTGCCCATTTCACCAGATCCTCGATCTTCTTGGTCTTGGCCAGGGAAAGCATCGGGAATTCATGAGCTTCCTTCTGCCCGGAGACGCTGTCGGCGCTGACCTTGTTTGTCGGGGAGTCCGGCAGGATCGTCCCTGTCTGTTCCTCCAGACGCTTCAGCTGATCAAACAGTGCATCCCATTCATAGTCGGTCATGAGTTCATTCTGACCGTTGTAGTATGCATCAGCCGCCGCATTCATACGGTCGATGAGATTCTGCATTTCCTGGATTCTGTCTTCTGCCATATTACTTTGCCACCTTCTTCAGGCTCGGATGGCCTGCCGCAATCTTCTTGACACCATATGGATAAGGGAAGGCAATCTCCGCAATTCCGCCCTTGCAGTTAATGACAAGACCTTCCCCGAATTTAGCATGGGAGACACGGTCTCCGGTCTTCAGTCCCGCCTGTGCCTGCATGGAGTTCTCCTTCAGACTGAAGCTGAAGGAAGGAGCACTGCTGCTCTGCATCCTGCCGGGTGCCGGTTCTCTTCTCTTCTCATAGCCAAGCCCGGCATGCTCGATGTACCTGGCATCGATCTCATTGATGAAGCGGGATCTGGTACGCTGCCGCTGCAGGATGAAGGAATAACCTGCCGCCTCAGTGATATAGAGCTTCTTCTTCGCTCTGGTAAAGGCAACATAGGCAAGTCTCCGTTCTTCCTCAAGGCCTCTTCCTGTTTCATTCAGGGCACGTTCATTGGGGAAAATGCCGTCGTTCATGTCTGTCACAAACACCGTGTCAAACTCCAGTCCCTTGGCCGCATGCACAGTCATCAGCTGTACACAGTCCGCCTGTCCGCCTTCATCGCGGTCGCCGTACAGACTCACCATCTGCAGATATTCATCCAAAGATGAATCCGGATATTCCTTCATGAAGTTTGCCGCATCATCCACGAGTTCCTTCATGTTCTCAATACGTTCCGGCTCTTCTGCCTCTTCATAGGACTTCCTTAATCCGGATTCTTCAATGATCGAGGTCAGCAGCTGATCAATGCCGGTATATCCGTCATTGGCCTTTTCGCGCCATTCCTCAATCATGTCCACAAAGGAATCAATGGTGTTCTGGGTTCTCGCACTGAAAAGCCTCTCGCTTTTCACCTCTTCATACATCGAGATCCCGTTCTGTGCTGCTTTCTGGCTGATGGTATCGATGGTCTTGTTTCCGATGCCGCGCTTTGGTCTGTTGATCACACGCATAAAGGCAAGATCATCCGCACCTGCACACATGCGCAGATAGGAAAGGGCGTCCTTGACTTCCTGACGCTCATAGAACCGGATGCCGCCGTAGATGATGTAGGGAATCCGTTCATCCAGCATCGCCTTTTCCAGAGACCGGGAAAGGTAGTTGGAACGGTAGAGGATCGCAATATCGTGGTAGTTCTTTCCTTTGCGATGCAGATCCTGGATCTTTCCGGCAACCCAGGATGCTTCAAACAGGTCATCGCCAGCCGCAAAGTGAGTCACCCTGGCACCTGCTTCCCCGGTGGAGAAAAGATCCTTCTTCAGACGGTTCTGGTTGTTGCGGATGACACAGTTGGCCGCTTCCAGGATGTTGCTGGTGGAACGGTAGTTCTGGTTGAGCATGATGGTCTTTGAACCGGGGAAGTCATGCACGAAATTCATGATGATGTTCACATCAGCACCACGCCATGTATAGATGGTCTGGTCCGGATCACCGACGACATACAGGTTGTTGTTTTCACCGGCCAGATGCCTGATGAGCTTGTACTGCATGCGGTCAATATCCTGGAACTCATCGACATGGATATAGCGGAACCGTTTCTGCCACTTCTCCTCCACATCCGCAAAGCCGTCCAGAAGCCTGACCGTCCAGAGGATCAGATCATCAAAGTCCAGTGCCTTGAGGCTGGCAAGCCGTTCCATATAGAAGGCATAGACCTTTGCCTTTTCCTGATCCATGCCGAAGTTTCCGGCAAGCTCCAGGGCACGCTTCGGGGTCATGCCTGCCTGCTTGCAGCTGGAGATGTAGTTCAAAGCAGCCGCATGCGGAAGACTCTGGGTATCCAGCTCCAGCTGCTTGTAGCCTTCCCGGAGGATGGATTTCTGATCATCCGCATCCACGATCGTGAAATCCTTCGGATATCCCATGTTTCCGATATCCTCCCGCAGGATGCGCACGCAGAGGGAATGGATCGTGGAGATCCAGGGAATTCCGGTATGCTCGCCGGCGCCAAGCATGGCAGAGATTCTCTGCTTCATTTCATTGGCAGCCTTGTTGGTGAACGTGATGGCAAGGATCCTGGAAGGCCAGACTCCCTCATCCTGAATGAGATGTACGATGCGCATGGTCAGAACGCGGGTCTTTCCCGACCCGGCCCCGGCCACAATGCGCAGATATTGTGAATCATCAAGAACAGCCTGTTTCTGCTGCTCGTTCAGCAGTGAAGTATCAATCATTTCTGTCTCCGTCTGCCCGTCAGAATCGCTCTTCTGATGAGCCGCTGACCTATTATAGCATGCACACAGATGCTATAATTGCCATTAAGGAAAGAAAGGCGGGAAAGGGCATATGGTACTGAAGGCGGATCAATGGGAAGACTATTCCTGCCTGGATGCAGGAGACGGCGAAAAGCTGGAGACATGGAAGGGCATCCTTCTGAGAAGGCCTGACCCCCAGGCCATCTGGCCCAAGGGAAACATCCCTGACTGGAACAAGGCAGATGCTGTATACCACCGTTCCAGCAAAGGCGGCGGCTCCTGGGAATATAAGAAGAAGCTTCCGGAAAGCTGGAAGATCAATTATCACGGCATGACATTCAAGGTTTCCCCCACCGGATTCAAGCATACGGGCATCTTCCCCGAGCAGGCCGTCAACTGGGACTGGATGTCGCAGCTGATTGAAGCACACAGGGATGAAAACATCCGTGTGCTGAACCTGTTTGCCTATACAGGCTGCGCCACAATGGCATGCGCCCATGCCGGAGCTGCGGAAGTCGTCCATGTGGATGCCTCCAAGGGCATGGTGCAGTGGGCCAAGGAAAACATGGCACTGTCCCATCTGGAAGACCATACCATCCGCTTCATCGTGGATGACTGCCTGAAGTTCGTTGAAAGAGAGAAGCGCAGAGGCCATACCTACCATGGCATCCTGATGGATCCTCCTTCCTATGGACGAGGACCGGACGGTGAGATGTGGAAGTTTGAAAAGGAAATCAACACTTTGATCAACGCATGCCTGGAGATTCTGGATCCCCATGCCCTGTTCTTCCTGATCAACAGCTATACAACCGGTTTTTCCAGCATCGTGCTGGACAACATGATGAAGACCATGATCCTGCCGGAACATCCGGATGGAACCGTCACAACCGGTGAGGTTGCCATTCCTCTTGCAAAGCGTGATCTGTTATTGCCCTGCGGCATCTACGGAAGATGGCAGCGCAATGATTAAGGTCCTGTATGAAGACAACCATCTGCTGTGCGTGGAGAAGCCGGTGAATGTGCCGGTGCAGGCGGATGAAAGCAAGGATCCTGACCTTCTGACCATGGGAAAGGAATACCTGAAGGAGAAGTATCACAAGCCAGGCAATGTCTACCTTGGTCTGGTGCATCGTCTGGACAGACCGGTCGGGGGAGTGATGGTGTTTGCCAGAACCTCCAAGGCCGCCAGCCGTCTTTCCGAGGCCATCCGCACCGGACAGATGCACAAGTCCTACTATGCCGTGCTGGACGGGATCCCGGAAAAGAAGCAGGACGAACTGGTCGACTGGCTGGAGAAGGACCATCGCACCAACATGGTCCATGTCTGTAAAGAAGGCCGGGGAAAGAAGTGCATCCTGGACTATGAGACCGTTGCTGTAAGGAACGGAAAGACCCTGGTCCGGATACAGCTGAAAACCGGAAGAGCACACCAGATCCGTGTCCAGTTCGCCAGCAGGAACACACCCCTGGTTCATGACCAGCGCTATAACCCGCATGCCGGAAACGGCCAGATTGCCCTGTGGGCATATCAGCTGGAATTCCCGCATCCTGTCACAAAGCAGATGATCCTGGCGGCATCTCTGCCGCCATCTGAGAAAGATCCCTGGAATCTTTTTGAGGACTGCCTATGAGCTCTAAGAAGAAAAGAAGACGTCTGCGCATTCATCTGCCGAAGATTCAGCAGAAGGATGCCCCGAAGAAGAAAAGGAAGAAAAGACAGCGCTACCGTCTGACAAAGTCAGGATGGATCTTTGTAGGCTCTGTGGCTGCCATTGTCCTGGCCATCTTCTTAATTATCTTCATTCCCCGTTCCAGACAGAACAAGGCATTGAAGACCCTTGGCTATGACAAGGCAACGATCAAGGTCATCCGGGAACAGAAACTGACAGACACCCTGATTGAAAAGCAGTATTACAGCGATTATCTTGCCCAGTGCATCAATGACGGCACACTGAACATGGACTATCTGCCCTACTACACCGTGGTGAAGGTATCTGATGGTTTTGATGCGAAGGATTTCCTGCTCATCAACCGCCTGATGGACAAGGGCTATGAGGAGGATCAGATCCAGAACCTCTTCAAAAACCTGCAGTACTGGGAGATGACGCCGCTGCTGATCTATGACTACCAGCCGATCGAACAGAACTACATCGATGACTGCATTGCCCATGAGGATGTCAATTCCCAGGATCACTTCGAGCTGAGCAACGACTACTACAAGGAATACAGCAATTCCCGGGCTGCCGATTCCAGCCAGGTGGACATGCTGGTCAACAAGACCTGGTATCTCTCCGAAGACTATACCCCGGAGAATCTCACGGATCTTTCCTCCTGGTATGCCGCAGCCGGACAGCAGCTTGCCGGTGTGGCGGCAGAAGCGATGCAGGCATGGGGTGATGCCGGAAGAGCCGTCGGCGTGACATTCTATGCGGCCAGTGCCTACCGTGACTATGATTCACAGAAAAACGTCTATGACAACTATGTCCTTGGCATGGGACAGGAAGCCGCTGATGCAGCAAGCGCAAGGCCCGGCTTCTCCGAGCACCAGACCGGACTGACCGTGGATATCGCAGCCTCCAATGAAGATGATGTGAAGGAGTACAAGGATACCAAAGCCTATAAGTGGACTTCCACAAACTCCCAGAACTACGGCTGGATCCTGCGCTACCCGGAAGGCAAGGAAGCCATCACGGGTTATGAGTTTGAATCCTGGCATTACCGCTATGTCGGCGTGGAGCTGGCCCAGGCAGTGTATGCCTCCGGCATGACCTACGATGAATTCTGGAGTCTGTATCTCAAGCCTTGGGACAATGAAGCCTGCAAGCCCACCCAGGAAATCCTGGATGCCAGTGCCTGGAACAAGGCTTCTGCAGAAAATGAAAGCGGAGAAGCTTCACCTTCACCCTCCGCTTCACCTGCTCAATGATGATCTGCATAGATCTCTGCCGCTCTGCGGCGGAGATCCTTTTTTTCCTCTTCCGTGCAGAATGCCGCATCGATGGCATTGTACGTGCACTGCATCAGCTGTGCATCACTGACCCCCATCCTGCTCAGGATCAGGTATTCATTGGACGCACAGGTCTGCGAGAACATCATGTTGTCGCTGTTGATTGTTACCTTGGCCCCGGCTTCCAGCAGCTGTCTGACCGGATGGGAGACATATGTGAAGCCGAAGGACAGATTGCTTGTCGGACATACCTCCAGCGGAACCTGTTCCTCCACAACCCGTTTCAGCCAGGATTCATCCTGCACACAGTCAATGCCATGGCCGATCCTGTCCGCATGCATGTCCAGAGCCTGCATGACATGCTTTCCTTCGCCCATTTCACCGGCATGGATCGTATAAGGAATGCCATATCCCCTGGCGATCTCAAAGAGATATGCATATTCCTCAAACGGACAGTTGTTCTCATAGCCCGCAAGATCGAGACCCACAACACCCTTTCCAAGGTACTTTCCTGTCACTTCAATGGTTTCCCGGTTCTGTGCGTCATTGTCCTTTGCACTGTTTCCTTTGTGCATCAGGCAGTTGATGATGCGGATCATAACCCTGGGATAATCCCTTGCCGCATCTGATACGCCGCTCAGCACAGCAGATACAACCTCATCCTGGCTCAGTCCGCCAAGGCAGTGCTGCTGTGAGGCAAAGCGCACTTCTGCATAGATGATCCCGAGATCCTGCAGTTCCCTTGCCAGGTAATACACGGAATCATGCAGGTCCTTCTTTGTCTGCATGCATGCACATGTCAGATCAAACTTCAGGAACGCTTCCTCCGTGGTCTTGTAGTCCGTGCGGTACATCATCATGTAGAAGTCTTCAAATGTGCAGTCATCCTTCACTGCCTTCTGCCGCTTTGCCGTTTCATATGCCCAGGGCAGATACAGTGAACCATCCAGATGCAGATGCAGTTCAGTCAAAGCCGGTACCATAATTCAGATTTCCTCCTTTGCCTTTTCCAGAACAGATATCACCTTGTCACACCATGCATCGAACTCCGGATCATCCTTCTGATACTCCGGATGTGCGCTGATGTAATCCATGGCAAGCCTTACACCTTGGTGGAACGGTACATTGGTTCTCATCTCCGGGACAAGCCGCTTCAGCTTCGTGTTGTCAAACACCACGGACACAGCCTTGTCGCCAAGCATTTCACCCCGGAAATCATAGCCATGTTTCTGACCGGCCTCCGCCAGGAAATCAGAGGACACATGATATGCATGCAGTGACGTCCCAAGGGCATCCGCAATGGTCTCATGAATCTGGTTCCAGGTCAGTGTTTCATCTGATGTGATCTGGAATGCCTCGCCGATGGCATGCCGGTTCCCCATGAGTCCTGCATAACCGATGGCAAAATCGGTGTTGTATGTCAGCGTCCACAGCGATGATCCATCGCCCGGTATAATGACCGGCTTTCCTTCCTTGATGCGCTTCACCACCTGCCAGGATCCGTTTTTCCCATGCAGGGCAACGGGGATCTTGCGTTCATCATAGGTATGGCTTGGCCTGACAATCGTCACCGGGAAGCCGTTGTCCCTGTATTCCTGCATGAGGTATTCCTCACAGGCAATCTTCTTTGATGAATACTGCCAGTATGGATTGGCAAGGGATGTTCCTTCATTGACGATGTAATTCCGTGAAGGCTTGTGGTATGCACTGGCCGTGGACGTGAAGAGATACTGGTTTGTCTTTCCCCTGAAGAGACGTACATCCCGCTTCACATCTTCCACGTCATAGCCGATGAACTCACAGACACAGTCAAAGGAAAGGTCCTTGATCTTCTCCCTGACATCATCTTCGTTGTGAATGTCCGCAATGATCTGGTGTACATTTCCCTGAAGATCCAGTGTCCGGTGCCCGCGGTTGAGAAGCCACAGCTCCCATCCTTCTGACGCCAGCTTCCTGACTATGGCCATACTGATCGTACCGGTGCCGCCGATGAACAATGCCTTCATAACATGATCTCCTTGCAACCTCAGTATACAGGAAAGGCCGCCTCTTTGGAGAAACGGCCTTTGCATGATTATTCCCCTTTGTCCAGGAATTTCAGGATCGCATCCTTGTTAGCTTCCATGTCATCATAGCCAAGCTGGTAGAGCTTTGCACAGTTTTCCGGAGAACCCTTGAACCTGCTCATCTTGATATCCCTGGAAGGACGGATGTTCAATGCCTGTCCTTTGGCAGTCAGGTCATTGATCAGATCCATCTGCTTGTAGTAGTTGAGGTGGCGTACCTTGTAGTTTGCCACAATGGAAGGCCACTGCTTATACACAATCTTCATTAAGAAGATCACGAATTTCGAGGCAGGCTTCCTGACATAGTCAGCCGGCTTTGTGGTGATGATGAGGTTTCTTGTCACACCGTTGTCCACAGCCCTCTGGATCGGAATCATGTCAATGATGCCGCCGTCGAGAAGCTTCTTCCCGTCAAATTCCACGATTGCCGAAGCTACCGGAAGAGAGGCAGCCGCACGCAGCACGGTCAGATTGTCATCCAGGTATTCCGAACCGAAGTAGATGGTCTTGCCCTGATCCAGATCATAGGCACCGACTTCAATCGGGGCATGTTCCTCCTTGAGTTTGTGCACAGTCATATGTTCCTTGCCGATCAGGTCATCATCAAAGATGTGCTTGTAGGCAACATAGTAGCCTTCCTTCCTGAAGGCCTTGATGCCGACATTCTCCGGGTCTGCCGCATAGTTCACGGACATGTTGTGAGGAACCTTCTTATCCCCCTGCCAGAAGCTTGTCAGATATGCGGCACCGCTTGAAATACCTACACCGTAGTCAAATGTCACGTGATTGTCCGTCAGCCAGGCAAGTGCGCCTGCCGTATAGGCGCCGCGCATTCCGCCGCCTTCCAGTACCAGTCCTGTCTTTTCCATATACCTTCACTCCTCCGCTTCCGCTGAAGCCTGCGGCACAGCTGTCGGTTCTGCTTCCTGCATCAGCTGCGCATAGTCATCCTTTACCATCTGCTGAAACACACTCACCCTGCCTTCGGTGATCATGCGGTGCGGACAGATCTTGTCCATGAAGTCTTCATGGAGCCGCAGATCATCCGGTGTCAGATCATATGCCTTCATGAGGCTTGCCGCAAGCATCGCACCATTCGCCAGGGTCGCGTCATAATCATTGCCGATATTCACGCATAATTCAATCCCGATCCCGTTCATATTGCCGCCGTCCTTCGTCCGGTTGTCGCCGGCGTTCCAGGCAATTTCATTATCCGGGATGTTGTGGTAGATGGAATGATCATCGACGGTGTAATGCCAGGCTGTGATATCCGTGCCGTTCTCCGTCAGGTAGGTGTTGTGTGCTTCCGCATCCGCAGAATCCCTGCGGTTATCCGTCTCATGGATCACGATATAGCGGATCTCACGCACTTCCCCCGGTCTTCTTGCGGAGCCCCAGGGAATATAACTGTGTACAACGGGAATATCTCCTGCATCTGCGAGCTCCACATTCGTGGTCCAGTACTGTCTTCCAGGATCCGACGGTTCAGAAGATGCAGAAGGCCTGGCAGCTTCTGAAGGCACCAGGCTTTTCTGATGCCGTACCAGCGCCGCAAAGACAAGCAGTGCGATGGCAATCATCAGGGAAAGCATGATCACAAGCATCTGCTTTCTGGAGACATCCTTTTTTGTTTCTCTTCTTCTCTTCTTCATATCAGAACAATGGCGCAAACAGGCTTACAAGGCTGATGACAATCCGCAGGGCCAGCGGTACCTTCCGGCAGTCTTCCAGCGTTACCTGATGCGACTGTGCAAGTCCCTTTTCAAAAGCTTCGCGCATGGAAACAGCAGTCTTCCTGTCATGGAACAGGATGCCGTCTTCAAAGTGAAGGTAGTAGCTGCGGTAGTCTGTGTTGATCGAGCCCGCAAGCCCGCAGTCATCATCCGTCACGATGTTCTTGGTGTGGTTGAAGCCAGGGGTATATTCATAGATCTTCACACCGCCCCGAAGCAGTTCCTCATAGTTGCCCCGGGTCATCTGGAAGGCCATCTGCTTGTCCGGCACATGCGGTGTCAGAATCCGTACATCCACACCATTGGATGCCGCAAGGATCAAGGCGGTCTTCATGGCATCATTCAGGATCAGATACGGTGTATCAATGTATACATACTTCCTTGCCGTATTGATCAGATTCAGATGTGCACTCAGTCCCATGTCCGCATCATCCGTCGGTGTATCGGAGAAAGGCTGGAAGAATCCTGTTTCATCATATGCCTGCTCCAGCGGCAGATGGTATCTGCTGTAGTCGATGTTGTCATCATCCTTCTTCAGGAAGCTGTACATTCCCAGGAACATGACGGTCATGGACCATACTGCCTCGCCTTTGATCATCAATGCAGAATCCCGCCAGTATCCGAATCTTGTAATCCGGTTGACATATTCATCCGCAAGATTCAGGCCGCCCGTGAATCCCACCTGATTGTCAATGATGGCAAGCTTGCGGTGATCCCTGTTGTTCATGGTGATCATCAGGGCTGGCCGCAGCCGGTTGAACTTATAGGTCTCAATGCCCATTTCATTCAATGTGCGGTCATAGCGGGCAGGAAGCGCCACACAGCCGAAGTCATCATAGATGATCTTGACCTCCACGCCTTCCTTCACCTTCTGCTTCAGCACATCCAGGGTTTCATCCCACATACTGCCCTTGTCAATGATGAAATACTCCAGGAAGATGAAACGCCTTGCCTTCTTCAGCTCTTCCAGGAATACAGGGAACCATTCCTCTCCGCTGCCGAAGTACTGTGCCTGTGTATGTTCACAGACCGGGAATCCTGACTTCTCAAGACCATAGGTGAACAGCCTCTTCTTCTCCGGGATTTTCTCATCCAGGTCCTTTCTGACATTCTCGTCCTGCGACAGCAGACCTTTCATGCGGTCGTTGGCATGGATCGTGCCATCAGCCAGAGACTGCGGCATCTTCCTTCCGACACACAGAAGATACATCGTGCATCCGAATACCGGAAGTGCAAGCATGAGAAAGCACCAGCCGATCTTGTAGGCGGAATCCTCCTGCCGGTTGATGACATATATGGACATGATGATGGCCAGGATTTCCGTCGAAGGCAGCGCCGCGTGCGCCACTGCCGTGTTGTAAAGCCAGCTGATCAGAAGCCAGATCTGCAGGGCGATCAGCACAATGCAGACAAACAGACGGCTGGACAGGATTTTCACGATCTTGCGCATATCTTGATTCTATCGCAAACGCATGTCTGCCGTACATGTACACCATTGACACTTTGCTCAGACTGTACAGAAAAAAGACACCTTCACAGCGTCCATTTGAAGATGTCCTTGACCTTTTCACCTCTTTGATAGAGCCAGTGCGTGGAAGGAACATCCACTGTCTCCAGGTATGTGCCGCCCAGTTTCTCGAGTGTCTTCAGGCTTGCGATATTGTCAGGAGAACAGGTGATGATGATTTCCTGCATGCCTTTCT
>OMUX01000368.1 GCA_900314345.1 uncultured Erysipelotrichaceae bacterium
AACGTCCGGAATGGGCACATGGCATTGTTTCTTCCAGACTGGATAACTGGACAGACTCCATCATGATCAGTGAAGCAGTCTGGAATGACCCGGAAGACAGTCTGGTTGAGAAGGTCATGCTGAATCCCTTCTTTGGCGTGGCATATCAGGAAACACCGGTCAAGGCGCTGCAGGCATATCTGAACGGTGTGGATGAAATCTGGGTCAATAAGTCTGCATATCCCAGATACTGGCATGGATATCTTGTGATTCTGAAGCCATTGTTAATGCTGTTCAATATCCAGGAGATCCGCATGATCAACATGATGGTACAGCTGACACTGGCAGCGGTTGTGATGATTCTCATTGACAAGCGTCTTGGCTGGAAATGGCTGCTTCCTTTCGGCATCAGCTATATTGTGCTGAATCCTGTATCATTGATCATGTCCTTCCAGTATTCTGACATTTACTATATCACTGTGATATTCTTAATCGTTCTGCTGCGGAAAAAGGAGAAGCCTTCCATGACCTGGCTGTGCTGTTATTTCATGGCTGTTGGCATGGAGACCTGCTGCTTCGATTTCCTAACCTATCCTGTAGTATCCATGGGTATGCCGCTTGGACTGTATATTCTTCTTTACCATGATTCTGCCAAGGAGACAGTTCTGAAGATGATCCTGTTTTCCTTTCTCTGGTGCATTGGTTACGCAGGATTCTTTGTGCTGAAGTGGGCACTGGCATTCTTCCTGACAGGGGAGAATGTTCTGGCAGATGGAGCAGGTGAGGTTGCGCTTCGTTTCAGCGGTACCATTGGATCGGGCCATGTTGAAACAACACCATGGAACGCTGTGAAGTATAATCTGGCAAATGTTGCCACAAAGCCAACATATCTGATGATTGCCGTGTTCATTGTCTTTTATCTTGTCAGACTGTTTGTGAAGCATGACGGATTTGTTTTCAGTAAGGATATTGTCCTTCCGCTTCTGTTTCTTTCCCTCTATGCATTTATCTGGTATGTGACGATCCGCAATCATTCCATTATTCACGCATCCATGACGTACAGGAACCTGGCTGTCACTGCATTTGGCCTGCCGGCTGCCATGATCAGTTGTCTGAAGGAAGGACAATGACATGAAAAAAATGGTTTCCAGAACAAGAGCACTCAGCAGAAGCGAGATGGCGCTGGCGGTCTTCTATGTCATCATTTACCTGATCAACAATTTTACGGAATACTACTTTCAGGTATTCCCGAAACCATTGTTTGCAATTGCTTATGTCTGGGTGCTGTATGTCTACTGCTGGAATACATTCTTTACCAGAAAGTACTGGAAGAAGCCATATTTCATTGCGGCACAGATATTCCTTCTGATTAATATCATCGCCACCTATATCCATAAAGAAAACTGGCGTCTCTCCACACTGCCGGATTTTGCCTTGTTGATTCTTTATATTTTCATATGTTTTGGTGCCTTTTTCTCTGAAGACTATGACAAGAGCAGAAATGATCTAGAAAAAGTACTGAATGGATTTGTCATTGTTACATGCATCATGTCCTTGCTGAGTGATATCGGCTACTGGATTCCGATGCCGATCATCGGGAGGGATATGCCGGACCGCTGGAGAGGCCTGTATACAATGGTTGCGGAAACAGGATTCTATACATATTTTTCCGCCATGATTTCGATTTATTTCCTGCATAAGAAACTGATTGTAAAACAAGAGATGAACATGAAACTGTTCTGGCTTCATGTGCTGAATCTTCCGGTACAGGTACTGCTGTTATTATTGGCCAAAGGCAGAACCACCATGGCATGCTTCGGAGTCGTACTGATGATTGTGGTTTTCCATGATCTGAATCAGCTGGCACGAAAGGATAAGAAATACCGCTTCCTTCCTGTATTGATGATTGCTGTATTTGCACTGGCTGCCTACATCGTTGTCTTCACGGATCTTGTCTCTTCCAGAAACCTGGCGAGTCTTGTCGGCAATACCGGAACCATTGCTTCCATGACTGATGCGGAAAAGACAGCATACCTCGATGAAATCACAACAGACCGGTATACCCTCTGGGTAACCAGCATAGAGATGTTTAAAAAATCTCCGTTGATCGGTTATGGACTGAAGAGTTATGGCTTTACATACTATAAGCCTGTGCCGAAATCCAATTCCCATAACATTTTCATCACAACAATGCTTTATACAGGAATCATTGGAACAGCATCCCTGATCGGTTATCTTCTGATCTGCGCACGTGGCATGCACAGACACAAAAACAGTGCAACCATCGGACTGATTGCACTGTGCATCTCCTTCTTCCTGACTTCCATGCTGGAAATCAGCTTCCTCTATAACGGCAAGGCAGTAACAGCAATTCACTGGATGGTGCTTGGATGGCTGTGCTCCTGTACCAATGAATCCGAATCAGAGCGACAGGACGCGTGAGCGGAATTCTTCTGTCGCTTTTTCATTGCTGTCTGCATATTCAATGACAGAAGACTGTTTCTGGATAATCAGTTTTTCAAGACCATTCAGGATGTCATTCCTGTCATACCTGCAGGCAATGGCATTGGTCTTTTTCATGATCCGGTAGGCAGGACTCCTGGATGTCGTCACTGCAAGACAGTTCTTCTTCAGAAGGGAGTATTCCAGGATCTTGCTTGGAAGATATGGCTGAATGGTATCCTCCGGCAGAATAGTATCGAACAACAGGACCCCGTCGCTTTCTGACATCTTCTGAATACAATTCTCATAAGGAATCTTGTCGGTGAAAGTAAAGCAGTCATCCAATCCAAGAGAATGAATCAGAGCTTTGTCACTCTTTCTGAATTCCCCGTACTGATTGATGTGAACCGGATGATCCGGATATTTCTTTCTGAAGTCTGCAAAGGCATAGAGAAATTCCTCAATGAGCCGGAAGCCATATACTCGGCCAAAGTGGGAAAGAATGTAGGTGTCATGCTTCGGGATGTCTTTCATTGAAGGCTGGATCAGATTCCATTCCGGTACATAGTTCAGCGGAACAATAACGCATTTCCTTCTGATCTCATCTTCTGCCTTATTGTGGAAGTACTTCATGTACTGTTCAATCATAAAGTCCCTTTGCTCTTCATCTATGAAAACCAGCAGATCTGCCTGTTCAAAAGCATCTGCTTCATCCTGATCCACGACGTAATACTTACAGTAAAGCCTGAAGGCAATCTTTTCCGGAAGACTGTAGCTTTGATAGGTCGCTTCGTCATATTTGTAGGGGCTATGATTCAGCGGGTCTGAGAAACTGGCAATCCATCTGACATCAGGATTGATTTTCTTCACTGCCACACCGGCACGAATGGAATAGCATGGAAAGCTGTTGGTATAGATAAAAGATTGTCCCTGATACATACGCACAGCGTTTTCAATGTACCTGTTCATATGCCTGAGAGCCTTGAACAGGTCAATGTTGTGAATATAGAAGCGTACATTCCTGTCAAGATCTGTAATATTGAC
>OMUX01000198.1 GCA_900314345.1 uncultured Erysipelotrichaceae bacterium
GACTCACATCCCAGCTGTTCGGCAAGGATATGATCGTTTCCAACGCAACAGGCTGCTCCATGATCTACTGCTCCGCTGTTCCTTCCAATCCTTTCTCCACAGACAAGGATGGCAACGGTATCACATGGGCTAACTCCCTGTTCGAGGATAACGCTGAGTACGGCTTCGGTATGGCTATTGCTCAGAGCTTCAAGGAATCCAAGATCCTGAAGGTTATGGAAGACAACCTGGACAAGGTTGAGCCGGAACTCAAGGATCTGTTCCAGAAGTACATCGATGCCAACGACAACCGTGATGCTCAGAGAGCAATCAAGGATGACCTGGTCAAGGCTGTCAAGGCAAGCGCTAACGCTGATGTCAAGGTACTGGCTGACATGGAGAGAGATCTCGTCGGCAAGTCCGTATGGATCGTCGGCGGCGATGGCTGGGCATACGATATCGGCTACGGCGGACTCGATCATGTCATGGCTAACAACCTGAATGTCAATGTCCTGGTACTTGATACTGAGACATACTCCAACACCGGCGGCCAGGCTTCCAAGTCCTCCCAGGCTTCTGCAATCGCCAAGTTCGCTGCAGGCGGCAAGGCTACTGCTAAGAAGGATCTCGGTCAGATCTTCATGGAATACGGCACAGCATATGTCGCTTCCATCTCCCTGGGTGCTAACCAGACACAGGCAATCAAGGCACTGCGTGAAGCAGAGTCCTACAACGGACCTTCCATCGTCATCGCTTACTCTCCTTGCGCAGAGCACGGCATCAAGGGTGGTCTGGTGAAGGCTCCGATCGTACAGAAGGAAGCAGTCGAGTGCGGCTACACAGTTCTGTACCGCTTCGATCCGAGGAAGGAGAAGCCTCTGACAGTTGATTCCAAGGCTCCTGACTGGACGAAGTTCAATGCATTCCTGATGAGAGAGGCTCGTTACTTCAACCTGCCGAAGCTCAAGGGTCAGGAAGAGGCAGACAAGATGTTTGCCAAGACGCTGTCCGATGCTCAGATCCGTTACAAGAAGCTGATGGACAAGCAGAAGATCCAGGACGCTGAGTAATCAGCGGACTGAATCACAAGTATCAAAGAAGGAGAAGCGGGGTAATTCCTGCTTCTCTTTTGTTATGCGCTTCATTGAGACCAAACCATCCGGATAGTATAATGTACGGGTATGTGGTCAAAGATACGCAGACTGTTTTCCAGCTATGTTTTCAACATCTGCCTGGTCATCGGTATTGCTGCTCTTGTCATGTACCTGACACTGCGCAATAACCCGAAGGATGTCTGGGCCATGCTCAGACATGCGGATGTGAAATGGATCATGATCCTGATCCTTTCCGTCATTGGCATCCGTGTCTTAAGCGGTTATGCACTCCGTGAGGAAACAAGACTGTCCTATCCGGATTATTCCTTGTTCAAGGGTGTTGCAACCGCCTTTACCGGCGGTTTCTTCAATGAAATCACCCCGAGTGCAACCGGCGGTCAGTTTGCCCAGGTCATCATCTTCCGCAGACAAGGTGTGGATCTGGCAGACAGTGCCAGCGTGCTCTGGATGGATTTCATTCTCTATCAGGTCATGGTGGTTGCCGTCGACCTGGTTCTGGTGATACTGAAGTTCCATGCTTTCTTTGCCAATGCGTCGCATTTCTTTCTGATTGTACTGCTTGGCTTTGCGGTCAATGCAGGGGTCATTGTGATCATGTTTGCCCTCACAAAAAGCCAGCGGTTCTATCACTGGCTTACGACAACCGGCATCTCCCTGGGGATGAAGCTGAAGCTTGTCAAAGACAGGGAAAAGACACTTGCTTCCCTGGAACAGCAGCTGAACCGCTTTCAGAAGGAAGTTGATGCACTTTCAAAACACAAAGGACTCATGGCAAAGGTATGCATTGCCCATGGCCTGCGTCTGATCCTGTATTATTCCATGCCGGTGTCTGCGGCACATGCCTTGCATGTATCACCGGTCAACGGAGGATTCCTGGATGCCCTGGCACTTGCATCGTATGTGACCATGGTCAATGCATTCATTCCAAGTCCTGGATCCAGCGGCGGAACAGAGGCAGTGTTCCTGCTCATGTTCTCTGCCATCTATCATAGCTCTGATGCAAGTGCCATCCTGATCCTCTGGCGCTTCATGTCCTATTATCTGGATATGATCATCGGTGCTGTCGTCTTCTTCCTGGCCAAGAACATCCCGTTCCGCCAGGCACACAGAATCACTGAAACAAATGAGGTACAGCAATGAGAATCGGCCTTTTCACAGATACATTCGCTCCGGATCTCAACGGGGTTGCAAACAGCACGAATATCCTTTTCCATGAACTCAGGAAACAGGGACATGATGCCTATGTCATCTGTCCAAGGAAGGGCACCGGCTTTGCCGAATGGAACAAGGATCATACCATTCTCGGTCTTGCCGGTGTGCAGGTGAAGCAGCTGTATGGCTATGTGGTGACCACACCCTTGCATACCAATGCCCTCAACGAGATCAGCAAGCTGAATCTGGATGTCATTCATGCCCAGACAGAGTTCGGTGTGGGCATGTTTGCAAGGATCTGCGCTTCTCAGCTTTCCCTGCCTGTGGTCTGCACGTACCACACGACATACGAAGACTACACGCACTATGCAAACCTGTTCAATTCCGATTCCTTTGATGCGGCGGCCAAGAAGGCTGTAGCTTCACTTTCCAAGCTGTACGGCAATACGGCAACGGAGGTTATTGCGCCAAGTGAAAAGACGAAGGATCTTCTTCTGAAGTACAAGGTCAGAACGAAGATCTGGGTCGTGCCCACAGGCCTCGAGCTGGACAAGTTCGATCCCAAGGCACAGCCGAAAGGAAAAACAGAAGAGATCCGGTTACAGTACGGCATTTCCATGAATGACACGATGTTCATCTATGTCGGAAGGATTGCCGAAGAGAAGGCACTGGATCTGGTTGTGGACGGTTTTGTGAAGGCTGCACAGCCTGGCAGCACGGCAAAGCTGCTCATTGTCGGCGACGGTCCTGACAGGAAGCGTCTGGAGGATCAGGTGGCTTCACTGCATGCTGAAAAGACGGTCATCTTTGCCGGACCAAAGCCCAGCGATGAGGTACAGGACTACTACCGCAGTGCCGATGCATTTGTGTCTGCCTCACTTTCCGAAACACAGGGCATGACATTCATTGAAGCCATGGCTTCCGGTCTTCCGCTATTTGCACGGAAGGATGAAGTGCTTGATAACCTGCTTGTGGAAGGGGAAACCGGCTGGTTCTTCCAGGATGCGGATGATCTTGCAGGGAAGATTTCAAACCTGACAAAGCTGAATACAGAAGAAAGAGAACAGATGAAAGAGGCTTGCCTTGCCCATGTGGAGCCGCTTTCTTCAAAGAAGTTCGGCGAGTCCGTGCTCAAGGTGTATGAGAGTGCCATTGAAACATACCGGAACATGCTGGAGATTGATGATATCCAGCTGAAGAATGACATCGTCACGGTCTACATCAGCGACAGGTCACATTCCAAAGCCGATAATCTCCGTCTTGTCATGTCGCTGGATTCCTACAGTGAAGAAGGACTCCGGAAGGGCGGCAGGATCTCCAATGCAAGATATCTTGAGCTCAAGGCAAAGGAGGAAGGTGTACGTGCTTATCAGAAATGCCTCAACCGCATTGCCTTGAAGGACCGCACGAAGAAGGAGACAAGGGACTGGCTTTCTGCCCATACGGACTGCGATGAAGATACCATCAATGACATTGTCAGGAAGCTGGAGGAAAAGGGCTTCCTCAATGATGAACGGTACTGTGAAGAATCCATCAGTTCCATGAAGCTGGCATTGCTTGGAGAAAAGCGCATCATCCAGGAGCTGAAGAAAAAGGGCATCAGTCAGGAGATGATTGAAGAGAAGCTCTATGCAAGGCCGGATGATGAAGTGATCAATGCCGAGGCTTTTGCAAGAAGGGCAAGGCTTTCCCTAAGGGATGACAGCCTGCGCATGCAGAAGAATAAGCTGAAGAACAAGATGATGCTGAAGGGCTATTCCTCACAAACAGCAGATACCGTGATCAATCGCATGGACTGGTGTGAAGAGGAAAAACACGAAACAGATACACTGCGCAGATGTGCCCTGAAGGCAAGGAAGCGCTATGAAAAGAAGTATGACGGCACAAAGCTGAGGAATACGGTATTCCGCTATTGTGCTGCACAGGGATACAATACGGATGATATCTATGCCGTGCTGGATGAAATGGAGTGGAGTGAATGACGAAGATCAAGGATCTGAGAGAAAAAGACAGAATGACGCTGCCGCTG
>OMUX01000076.1 GCA_900314345.1 uncultured Erysipelotrichaceae bacterium
AAAAGCCGGAGGATCTTCGTCCCTTTGATCTGGAAAGCTATCTGGCCAGCATTTCCGAAGGTCTTTGATCCATGGAGGACAAGGTCAGGATCAATGCCTTGCTGGACTGGTACATGCCTTTGTTGACAGAGCGGCAGAAGAAGATTGCCGGATATTACTTCCGCGAAGATCTTTCCTATCAGGAAATCGCAGAGCTGGAAGGCATCTCGAGAACCGCTGTGTATGACACGGTAAGCCATTGCAGAGAGCAGATGAATCACTATGAGGAAGTCCTGCACTGCATGGAAAGAAGCAGTGCAAGAAAGAAGCTGTACCAGCAGATACTGGATTGTACGGACAACAAGGAGATCAAGGATCTCATTGTCCGTTGCAAGAATACTGAAGAATAAGAGGAGAAAAGTTCATGAGTAAGGTTATCGCCATCAATTCCGGTTCATCATCACTGAAGTTCCAGCTGTTCGACATGCCGAGTGAGACAGTGCTCTGCAGCGGACAGGCAGAGCGCATCGGCCAGTCCATGGGACAGTTCACCATCAAGTTCAACGGTGAGAAGAAAGTACAGAAGGTCCCGATTCCGGATCACAAGGCAGCAGTCAAACTGTTAATGAACGGCCTGCTGGACAACGGCATCGTCAAGTCCCTTGATGAGATCAAGGGTGCCGGACACCGTATCGTGCAGGGCGGCCCGTACTTCTCTGAGTCTGTTGTTGTTGATGAGGATGTCGTGAACAAGGTCAGCGAGCTGTCCGATCTTGCGCCGCTTCATAATCCGGCGCATCTGGACTGCTACAACGCCTTCAGGGAGGCTCTGCCGCAGATCGGCCATGTCTTTGTCTTCGATACTGCATTCCATCAGACCATGGGTCCGGAGAGCTATCTCTTCCCGGTACCGTATGACTGGTACACACAGTACAAGATCCGCCGTTATGGTGCACATGGCACATCCCACTGGTATGTCAACCGCAGGGCTGCCGAGCTGATGGGAAAGCCGGTTGAGGATCTCAACATGATCACATGCCACCTGGGCAACGGTGCTTCCATCACTGCCATCAGGAACGGCAAGGTCATCAACACCTCCATGGGTCTGACACCTCTGGGAGGCATCATGATGGGCACACGTTCCGGTGATATCGACCCGACGGTTGTCTTCTACATGATGGAGAAGCTGGAGTGCACACCGCAGGAGATGGATACCATCCTCAACAAGCGTTCCGGCATGCTGGGAGTTTCCGGCATCTCCTCTGATGCAAGAGACATCAAGGCTGCCTTCGATGAGGGCAATGAACGCGCAAAGCTCACCATCGATCTGTATGTCAACCGAGTCATCAACGTGCTGGGCGGCTACTATACACAGCTGGGTCATACCGATGCCATCGTCTTCACCGCAGGCCTTGGTGAAAATGACAGTGCAATGCGTGAGCAGATCCTGAAGCATTCCGAGGATGCCCTTGGTCTTTCCATTGACTATGAACTCAACGCAAAGATCCGCGGCGAAGAGTGCCTGATCTCCAGGCCGGATTCCAAGATCGTGGTCTATGTCATTCCGACCAATGAAGAGCTTGTCATTGCCAGGGATACCGTCAGACTGCTGGGTCTGTGATGGAATTCAAAGGGCTGGAAGAGGAGATTGCCGCACATCCGGTGATCACCATCTTCCGGCATGAACATCCGGACTGTGATGCCATGGGCTCACAGGCTGCCCTGGATCAATGGATCAGGGAGAACTACAGGGACAAGGAAGTATACCGCCTTGGTGCAGAGACATGCACACAGGGAAAGTGGGAGGCCATGGATCAGGTCAGTGATGATCTGGTCCGGAATTCCCTTGCCATTGTCCTGGATACAGCCAACAAGGAGCGTGTGGATGATCAGCGATATGTGCAGGCTCAGAAGGTCATCAAGATCGACCATCATCCCGAGCGCGATCCGTTCGGCAGTGTGAACTATGTCTTTGAGAAGGCTGCCGCAACCTGCGAGATCTTAGCCACGTTCTTTGAACAGCAGAAGAAGTCCGTCAGTCAGAAGACTGCCGAGGCACTTTACTGCGGCTTACTGACGGATACGCTGTGCTTCCGCACGAACAACACCACAAGCCATACACTGGCTGCTGCTTCCTGGGTGGCACAGTATGATGTGCGCATTCCGGAACTCAACCGGATGTTGTTTGACCAGGACCTCAAGGCGTTCCGCTTTGCCGGCTGGATCCGCAGCCATGTACAGACAAGGAATGATGCACTGGCATATCTGATCATTGATGAAGACGTGCAGAAGGAGTGGGGATATACCGGTTCTGAAGCAAGGAACTTCATCGATGAAATCGGCCATGTGCAGGAATTCCAGGTCTGGGCACTGTTCACCCAGAAGACCGTGGAAGGAAAGGTGCTGTATGACGGCAGCCTGCGCTCCAAAACCGTACAGGTCAATGACCTTGCACAGCAGTACGGAGGCGGGGGACACTACAACGCCGCAGGGGTGAAAAACCTTTCAGAGGAATCTCTGAAAACGCTTTTACAAAGCCTTTTTTCAAGAATCTGAACACAATCTGAAATCTGTTTGTCAAGGCTTGAAGTAAAAGGATTTATGTGTAAGATAGTAACTACACGGAGGATAGATAAAAATGGAAACAGTAAACAAGAAGTTCATTACCGAGACCGTTGCTGAAAAGCACAACCTGACCAAGAAGGAAGCAGCTGAGATTGTTGATCTGGTCTTCGATACAATGGCAGAAGGACTGAAGAACGGTGCCAAGGTTGATATCACAGGCTTCGGCAAGTTCGAAGTCAAGACAAGAGCTGCCCGCACAGGCATCAACCCGCAGACCAAGGAGAGCATTGAAATCCCGGCTTCCAGAATCCCTGGATTCAAGGCTTCCAAGGGCCTCAAGGATCTCGTCCGTTAATCGGAAGAACTTCCATCAAGGACTTGTCACACGGACAGGTCCTTTTCTTTTTGACTGCAGAACATGCTATAGTGGAACTAACGAAAAGGGGACATACCATCATGGAAGAAGAGGAACTTACAAGAAGCACTGCCAGGAAAAAGAAGACATCATCCACAACCGCAAAGAAGAAGAAAAAGACATCTTCCACGGCAAAGAAAAAGAAGAAGCCTGCTTCAACGACGAACAAAAAGAAGAAGAAAAAGACTTCTTCCACATCATCCACGGCATTCCGCACGACCAGTGAAGAAAAGGCGCTCGTGCGCAATTTCAGGAAGTGCAGCGATGTCGAGAAGAAGATCATCAAGATGCTCGTGGAAAAGTGCGCTGACGGCGGTTCCACAAAGGCACTGGATTCTGACGGTTTGATGAAGATGCTGCAGCTGTGATGCACAAAGCAATACAATCTTTCCTGCCTTTTCCAGTCTCTAACATTGACAAGTAAACCTGGCATAATTCATATTGAAAGTACAAGGAGACTGCCATGGATAAAGAGGAAATCCTGAAGAATGCAAGACAACAGGAAGGGCCGGATGAACGGGAACAGCAGATCGTGCTGAAGAGTTATGACGCTGCCTTCACAGCAGAACTGATCGTCTGCTGTGGCCTGATGATCTTCAAATACATCATCGGAGAACCTGCACTGGATCTCTTCCTGGTCATTGAGGGACAGCAGGCAGTCAGATCCTTCTACATCTACAGCAGGGATCATGAAAAACGGAAGTATCTGTATCTCGGCATGGTTCTGACAGCAGTCTGTATTTTCAATCTCATCGTATATCTCAAGGCGGTGTTCTGATCATGGATGACAGCCTCCGGTTCTGCAATCATCTGGCAGAGGCAAGAAAGTCAAAAGGTCTTTCCCAGAGTCAGCTTGCAGAACTTGTCGGCGTATCCAGACAGACCATCAGTTCCATAGAAACCGGGCAGTTCAATCCCACAGCCAGACTGGCATTATTGTTATGCATTGCCCTGGATCAGAAATTCGAGGACCTCTTCCACTTTGGCGAACAATGGAGGGAGGCAGAATGTATATCATCTTCGGCATTCTTGCAGCAGTGACAACAGACATCTTTCTGTACAGCAGCCTGCGCGGGCAGGAACCGAAATGGTATCTTTTTGTCCTTGGCCTTTCCATCACTGCACTGGAGAACCGGTCCTGGGTGAATGATATCTGTATGCGTACACTGGTTTCCGACTGGAGCTACATGCAGGATGTCGTACCGTCGCTCTCTGAGGTCTGTTAGAAATGACTGCAAAGACAGCATCCGTAATGGTACAGACATTATGTGTTCCTTGTCAGTGCCATTGCCGGTACTGTCTTTTGTCATGGAACGGCAGAACAACCGGTGCAGACTATGCACGTTCTGAAGCATACGCAAGAAGATTTCATGACTGGCTTCAGCTGCATCATCCAGAAGTACATTTCCATTTCTGCTTTGGTTATTCCATGGACCATCCGGATCTGATTCATGCCGTTGATTTTCAGAACAGCATCGGCTCTGTTTCCGGCAAGGTGCTCATGATGAACGGTATGAAATTCCGTTCAGAAGCAGAAACCGACCTGATGATGAAGAATCTTCGCGCACATGGACTGGAGACAGTGAATTTCACGTTCTATGGCTATGAACCGTACCATGATGCCTTTGCCGGAAGAAATGGAGATTTCAGGTATCTCCTGGTGATGCTGAAGAGTGCAATGCACGCAGATCTCAATGTCACATGCGGGATTCCTGTCACAAAGGAAAATGTCACTCAGATCAACGAACTGATCGAGCTTTTGCAAAATCATGGTGTAAAGCACCTGCGTCTCTTCGTACCGCATGAAGAAGGCCGGGGAGAAAACCTCTGTAACATCCGTATCAGTGAAGATGATCTGACATTGATCAGACCGGAATACAGATGTTTCATGAACCGGGTGTATTTCCGTACGGAAAGAGAATGGTACATGGATCAGAACCTGAACGAAGACGGCAAGAGGAGTCTTCTGATCTCCCTGACAACGGAAAACATCGACTGGATTGAAGCGATGCCGTTTGAAGATATCATCCATGAAACCGAGCAGATGGATGAGACGTATTATGACAAATTGCCTTCCTTCAGAAAGATGCTGGATCTGTATGGCAGTCCGGATGACAGCAGGCTGTATGGTGCACGTGATCTGTACCAGCATTATCAGAGAGTGTATATCAAAGATCATGGGCTGCATCTCAGGGATGTGATAGATGAGAGATACTGCGGAAGCCGCAGGTTTGACTGATATCCATCAAATACCGTTATCAGCATTATGAGGAAGGGGATGAGGGGGATGCTGACAATCTTCAATCGTATGGAACTGTATGTCACAACGGATATCGGAAAACAGACAGAAATCAGAGAAGCACTTGCACATCATGGAATTGATTACAAGCTTGTGATCCGGAATCCGGCTGCGGACAGGCATCAGCGTACCAGGACAGGAACGTTCGGTCAGCATGGCGTGCAGATGAATGAATACTGTATTTATGTGCACAAGAAGGATTACGAACAGGCACAGTCTGTCATCCATGGAATTGAATGCAATCACGAAATGAGTTCAGAACGCGAAGCATAAAACCCTCGTGTTTTCAATATATATAATTCGCATAATGTATGTTATCCGATTTTTATAGATTGAAAAAGGCGGGGTTTTACTGCGATTAATAGGAATTGAACCTATCTTAAATATAACGTTTCTATCTTAAATATAAGAGATCATAATAGGCGCAAAAAGTCTTATTCAATCCTAAATATAACGATTAAAAATTATTATTCTATTTTGAATATAAGCATTCCCTTAGAGAAAGTACAATCACGCATACGGTCATTTGAGAGGGTCATTTGGATCGCCTCTGTCCATCATCACAAAATCCAGCATCGAATTGGTTTTCACCTTCTCGGTCTTTGCCCCCTTTGGCTTACCGGTACGACGTTTATCTGTATTGCCGTTCAATAATTTCTGTATAACTTTCCCGGTCAATTCATTTGCATCAATAATTTTCGGGTATTTCTTGTGCACAGCATCAAATACTTCCCGAATATGCTGATC
>OMUX01000149.1 GCA_900314345.1 uncultured Erysipelotrichaceae bacterium
CAAGAATGCCTTTCTGAAGCTGCTTTCCACCCGTCACTACAATGAAATCACCATTACGGATCTCTGCAAGGAATCCAATGTCAGCCGGGGAACGTTCTATGCCCAGTATGAAAGACTGGGCAATGTTCTGAACGACGTTCTTTCCGATGCTTTTTCCATGATGAGCGTGACAACGGTACTTGAGCAGTGTGATTCCAGAAAACTTTCCCTTTGCAGGATGATCCGTGAGAATGACAAATACAGGGCACTGTTCATGGATGATGACCTGACGGACTATATTGCAGAACAGATGATCTCGTATTTCAGACCATCCTATATTTCAAGTGCCGCAGGCAATTCCGGACTCAGTGAAGAAGCCGCAGCCGCTTTCCTTGAATTCCAGGTCCAGGGCTGCTATGCCATTGCCCGCAAGAATGCCGGAAAGAGTGAAGAAGAATGGCAGGAAATCCGCAATCATATTGATGACTGGATCTACAAGGGTTTCCAGAAACACTGCTGAACAAAAGGAAATAATCTGTCCAATAAAAAACAAAGTTCCCGTTTCTGTCAAGGAACTTTTTCTTATACATGTCAGAATTTGATTAGACTCACAAGATCATTTTGGGGCGAAAAGGAGAATAATCATGATCAAAGGCAAGACCAACTTTACAAGGCTGATTCTGTCTGCTGCATTGCTGTTCACTGCCGGATGCAGTTCCAGCAGTACTGCAGCTTCTTCAGCCACAGCACTCTACAAGGCCGGAACCTACACCGGAACCGGCAAGGGCAACAACGGCGACATCACAGTGGAAGTGACGCTGAGTGATTCCGCAATCACGGAAGTCAAGGTCACGGAGCACGGTGAAACACAAGGCATCTGTGAACCTGCCATGGAGACAGTTCCGCAGGAAGTTGTTGATGAACAGACCTGGGATGTCGATACCGTCAGCGGCTGCACCAACAGCTCCAAGGGCATCCGCAATGCCGTCAAGGCTGCACTGGAAAGCGCCGGTGTGGATGTGGAAGCCATGGCCAAGGCAACTGCAGAACCAGAAGCTGCCGATGTCACCACAGCAGGCGGCTGTGCTGTTGAGATTGATGATGTCAACAGCTGGCTGAACAGTTCCGCAGATCTTGGAGAAGGCTCTGCCGGCAATGCCGTTGCCGTCATTCCCTTCAACCATGTCAACGGGCCTAGGGATGAGCATAACTTCTATGCCTTCGTGGACTTCAAGTACAAGGCAAGAAAGTACATCAAGTACCAGGTCACCTATCTGTCCTGCACATGCCGCTCTGCCGATGTGAACTACTGGCAGACCGCATACGTCGAACTCACACTTCCTTCCAGCAAGAAGATCGAGGATTCTGAAGTACGCTTCCTGTCCTTTGACGAAGACTCTGCCGGTCATTACCTCGGCGGCTTCTGGGGTGATTCCAACCCGACCCCTGCCGGCGTGACCTATGAGACATTCAAGGCAGAATACATTCCTTACTGGACAGACAAGCCTTACAGCTACATCAAGACCCTGAGCTTCATGGATGACATTGATCCGAAGGACTACACCAGCGGTGATGGAAGAGAGAACCTTTCCCTGGATACCTTCACAGGTTCCTCTGTTTCCACAAACAACATCATCCGCATGCTCAATGCACTGTTTGAATACCATGGCACGGACAGCTACTTCACAAACGCTTCCGCTGCAGGTGAAGCTGAATCTGCAGCCCAGGATCTGCCGGAACCGGTCGACACCTCAAAGACCTACAAGCCAAGTGAAGATGCAGATGAAACAGCATGCACTGTCGGTGTATACAATCCATCCTGCTCTTCCATCAACGCCGACAACCTGGCTGAGTATCTCGGCAGAGACGATGTCTATTACATCGACCTGAGAAACTACAGCGACTATGCAAAGAAGCATCTGCGCAACTTCGAGAACATCCCGTACTTCGCAATGATCTTTGATCCGGATGCCGGAACAGACGGCAAGCCGCAGCTCTACGGTGGAACACCGGAAGAACCGGTTGCCACCTATGAGGAAAGCGATGAACTGCTTGAGGCAATGTTCCCGAGAGACCATGTGATCTTCCTGATGTGCCAGAGCGGCGGCCGTGTCAACAACATGATGAAGCTGCTTGCCGCAAAGGGCTATGACATGTCCTTGATCTACAACATCGGCGGCATGGGCCAGTACACCAGCGATGCACTTGTGGAATGGACAACCGACAATGCTGAGATCGCTGCTGCAGATACCTACACCTTCGAAGGGCTGACCGCAAACAAAGCTGCCAAGGCAGAAACCGTGGATACCATCCCGACATCCGGCCAGGCCCCGTCCATGACCATCACGGATCCGCTGCCGGAACCGCGTGACACCACAAAGACATACAAGCCAAGTGAAGATGCAGAAGAAACTGCATGCGCAGCGGATGTCTACAATCCTTCCTGCTCTTCCATCAACGCCGATAACCTGGCAGAATACCTCGGCAGAGACGATATCTACTACATCGACCTCAGAGACCAGGCAGACTACATCAAGAAGCACCTCCGCAACTTCGAGCACATTCCGTACTTCGCACTGATCTTCGATCCGGATGCAGGAACGGAAGGCAAACCGCAGCTCTACGGCGGAACACCTGAAGAACCGGTTGCCACGTATGAAGAAAGCGATGATCTGTTAGAGGCAATGTTCCCGAGAGACCATGTGATCTTCCTGATGTGCCAGAGCGGCGGCCGTGTCAACAACATGATGAAACTGCTTGCCGCAAAGGGCTATGACATGTCCAAGATCTACAACATCTCCGGCATGGGTCAGTTCACAAACGATGATCTCGCTGAGTGGACAACAGATCTTTCCGAGACTGTCGCCGATGTTACGTACGGCTATGAAGGCCTGACACCGGTGAAATAAGCTGAATTACCAAAAGCTCCAAAAGGACCGCATCCATCAGGTGTGGTCTTTTTCTTATGCATCACAGAAAAACCGATCCTGGTCATCCTGTTTCAGGTGATCAGAACCGGTTCATCCACAATTATCTGTATTTCAGAAACTACAGGAGTCAGTCTTTCCCGCCGCCTTGCTGAATGTAGGCAAGCACTTTGGCTTCTTCGAGGTGAAGGCGGTCTGCTATCTCTGCTGCTGACATCCCGCTTTCATGCAAAGTGCAGATCATTTCCATTTCCTTAGCCAATGCGCCTTCTTCCCTGCCTTCTTTTCTTCCCTCTTCCCTGCCTTGTTTAAGTCCTTCCTGCTGCTTTCCGTACATCATCTGTTCCA
>OMUX01000307.1 GCA_900314345.1 uncultured Erysipelotrichaceae bacterium
TGGACTGCTTCCTGCCGAAGAATACGGTATTCCTCAGAAGAGTGTATTCTGACGGAAGCTCGGATGAGATGAAGACGGACGGGGGAACCTATGAATCCTTCGGACCGATTGTGCTTCTGGTGAATGAGAATACAGCAAGTGCTGCAGAAGCCTTCACGATTGCCATGAAGGAAGAACGGGATGATGTGACGATTGTCGGCACTGCCACCTATGGCAAGGGCACCGTGCAGATCACCAAGTACTTCGATGACGGCAGTGCTCTGAAATACACGAATTCCAAGTGGACCAGTCCAAGCGGTGTCTGGGTGAACGGCACCGGCATTGAGCCGGATGAAACCGTGAAGCTGCATGATGTGCTGTACATGTCCTATGCGTCCATGGAAGACGGCACAAGCGTTGCCTTTGACAGTGTGGATGACAAGGTCAAAGAGGCACAGAGCTGCCTGGATTTCCTGGGCTATGATGTGGACCGCATGGACGGCTACTTTGATGTTTCCACACAGAAGGCACTGCAGCAGTTTGAAACAGACAATGATCTCAGTGTCAGTGAAGATCTGACCAGTGAAGTGTATGATTCCCTTCTGACAAAGGTTGTCGTGAAGTGGAACACGGATGAAAGTGCAGATGTGCAGCTCCAGAGAGCACAGGAGATTCTCCATGGCTGAAAGCAGACCGTTTGAACTGGTATCTCCCTTCCATCCCACCGGTGATCAGCCACAGGCCATTGAACAGCTTGTGGAAGGTCTTGCGGAAGGAAAGAAGGAACAGGTTCTTGAAGGTGCCACCGGCACCGGCAAGACCTTTACCATGGCCAATGTCATTGCCAGGGTTCAGCGTCCTACCCTGGTGTTTTCCCACAACAAGACGCTGGCAGGACAGCTGTACAGTGAGTTCAAGGAGCTGTTTCCCCATAACCGTGTGGAATATTTCGTCTCAAACTTCGACTACTACCAGCCGGAAGCCTACAAGCCGCAGAATGACATGTACATCGAGAAGACCGCGGCAATCAATGATGAACTGGACATGTTCCGTGAATCGGCACTGAATTCCCTGCTGGAACGGAGAGACACGATTGTCGTGGCTTCCGTGGCATGCATCTACGGTGCATCCGATCCGGAACAGTACAAGAACATGTTCTTCACACTGCGCGTGGGAGAAGAGTATGACAGGAACACCCTGTTGAGGAAGTTTGTGGAGCTGCAGTACACACGCAATGACATGGACCAGACAAGAGGCACCCTCAGGGTGCGCGGGGATGTCATTGAGGTGACGCCGAGCTATACGGATCAGTTCAATATCCGCATTGAGATGTTCGGGGATGAGATCGACCGGATCAGTGAGGTGGATCCGGTGACGGGACACACCATCCAGGCCTATCAGTTCTACAACATCTTCCCGGCCAGCGGCTATGCCCGTCCCCATGATGCCATGATGCGGGCATGCGATGAGATTGAAGCGGAGCTGGAAGAACGGCTGAAATATTTCCGTGACAACGGAAAGATGCTTGAAGCAGAACGTCTGGAACAGCGTACAAGATTTGACCTTGAAGCATTGAGGGAGAACGGCTACTGTGCGGGCATTGAGAACTACAGTGCACCGATTGACGGAAGAAAACCCGGGGAACGTCCGTTCAACCTTCTGGATTACTTCCCGAAGGACTTCCTGATGTTCATCGATGAATCCCATGTATCGCTTCCCCAGATCAGGGGTATGTACAACGGCGACAGACAGCGCAAGGAGACACTGGTTCAGTATGGCTTCCGTCTGCCAAGTGCTCTGGACAACCGGCCGCTGCGCTTTGATGAATTTGAGCATATGGTCAACCAGGTCATCTACTGTTCGGCTACCCCGGGCGACTATGAGCTGGACCATGTGAATCATCATGTGGTGGAACAGATCATCCGTCCGACAGGACTCCTGGATCCCAAGGTCACCGTCAAGCCCATCAAGGGACAGGTGGATGATATCTGTGAGCAGCTTGACAAGCGCATTGCAAAGCATGAGCGTGTGCTGATCACGACACTGACCGTCAGAATGGCAGAAGATCTGACAGAGTATCTCAAGGACAGAGGCTACAAGATCGCCTACCTGCACCATGAGACAAAGACCCTGGAAAGAACGGAGATCATCCGGAACCTGCGGCTTGGCAAGGTGGATGCCATCGTGGGCATCAACCTGTTAAGGGAAGGCCTGGATATTCCTGAGGTATCCCTGGTATGCATCCTGGATGCGGACAAGGAAGGTTTCCTGCGTTCCGGAAGATCCCTGATCCAGACGATCGGCCGTGCAGCAAGAAACGCCAATGGTGAAGTATACATGTACGCTGATGTCATCACGGATTCCATGCGGGAAGCCATTGATGAGACCAACAGAAGACGTGCGATCCAGGAGAAGTACAATACGGAGCATGGCATTGTGCCGAAGACCGTCATCAAGCCTGTCGAGGATGCAATCCGCGGCAAGGAGACCAAGGAGATGGCGGCAAAGTACATGAAGAAGCACAACAAGATGGGAGTCAAGGACAAGGCAAAGATGATTGCCGACATGGAGGCTGAGATGAAGGAAGCCGCCAGAGACCTTGACTTTGAACGTGCTGCTGAGCTGCGTGACATGATCTTCGAGCTCAAGGCGGAAGACTGAAGCATGGAATCTTAAGGATGCCCTAAGAATCAGGATGGCATCCTTTGTTATAACCCTAACTTCTTTTGATTTATAACCTCGCGTGCATAAGCGGGGCTATTTACTCA
>OMUX01000101.1 GCA_900314345.1 uncultured Erysipelotrichaceae bacterium
TCCCTGAATGGGCATCGTAAAGGAGAACAGACCGCTGTTCCGGTTGATCTCATCACACATGGGAAAGTACTCATGCGCGTTGAACCAGGCATTGACAATCGGAGAATTGGCAATGGATGCGGTTGTTCCCATCTGAAGTCCGTTCAGCATCATGCACATGTACCCGCCTGCACTTCCTCCGACAATGGCAATTCTTTTCTTGTCTATGCCATCCATATGGCGCAGTTCATACAGTGCTGCATTATTGAACACAAGATCATCCGTGGCAAGGATACCGTTGTATTCATTCTTGAAATCATACGGAGATGCCACAGCCCAGCCATGACGGATATAGGAAATGAAGTCCGCTGAATTCTCCTCCGCAGCATAATGCGGAATGTAGATCAAAGGAAGATCACCGGAAACACCAGTTGGCTTGTAGATGATAATCTGCCTGCTTTCATCAATACTTCCGTCTTCCTTGATGTACTTCACACTGACAAGCTCTTTTGTCAGTTCATCTTCTGCAAGTGATTCCTTTGCCTGTGCACCCTGCAGGGCAAATGCCGTGAACAGTTCTCCGCCGAAGATATCCTTTGCCTTGTTGACAACGGATGCTGTCAGCACGCAGAAGAACAATATGATATACATAAGGATACGCAATCCTTTTCTGATTACCTTCATGCTGTATGCCTCACAGGAAGATTGCCTTCATCAGTGCAGGCACCAGCAGCTGTCCCAGAAACCAGGCCACTGCAATAATGACAAGGATTGTGATGATTCTTTTCTTCATATCTGTCTCATTTACCTGCTGACACGTACATCCTGCCAGTTCGGATTAGTCAGGATCTCAGCACTGTCACCGAAGAAAGCTTTGCCTGCCTCTTCATCGCCCTGCAGCCAGTACATGAACCATGCGGTCATATAGCCATCTGCAAATCTGAGCATATCTCCATGATCCATGTTCTTCTCTCTGGCCATTACCTTCGGTACACCATCCGGAATTGCATCAAAGTTCTCATTCAGTGAACTCAACGGTGCAATTCCTGCATTGTCCTTTCCATCTCCTGCATCACTGGCATTTGTTCCGGCCACCATCATGTAAGGAATGGAAACCTTGCTGACATCATACGGCCACTGTAAGAGCACGGAGAGATCGTGGAATGTCGTGCTTGCCGTCCACATTGCCTTGTACATACTGCCGTTCTCCTGGGCAGTAACGGCATTGATCGTGCCGACACCACCCTGGGAATGTCCGCCGACACCGATATGATCCGTATCAATCCTGTGATACAGAGGACTTTCCGTATTCTCATTCTGTGCCAGGGCATCATCCAGTGTCTTTGACGTGGAAGCACCGCTCCATGAATTATCATCTTCATTGCCGAAGACAATGAATCCCCAGGAAGAAAGATGCTTCAGAACCTCTTTGTAGGAAGACGCCTTGATGCCTGTGCCGTTGACCATCACAACCAGAGGATACGTTTCGCCATCCTTCATATCGGAAGGATAGTAAACGGTATACTTCTTGCATACATCATCCCCGGCATCCAGCTCCAGATGTTCTGCTGCATGGGAACCGAGCGCAGTGTATTTTGCTTCAATCTCACCGGCAGGCTTCGCAGATTTCCAGTAGTTTGCATTCCGGTATGCACCAAGCTGAATCACTGCGAAGATCGTGACTGCGATTGCTATAACTGCAATCAAGAGAATCCTGCCGATCATTCTGAATCCCTTCTTCATCTTTCTTTTTCCTGTCTTCTTCTGTTTCATTGTTCCACCGGGAGATATGTATTCAGATACTCTTCCACTTTCTCCATGTATGTCTCGGATTCTCTGTAATCGTTCTGCAGACCATGTCCGCTGTGTTCACACACGATGAACTCATGTTTTACACCCGCTTCACTCAATGCCTTGTCAAGTCTTACAGCACCCAGGTATGGCTGTACCTTATCATACTTTCCGTATGCCATAACGGTAGGAACGGTATTCTCATTCACCCACAGCAGTGCAGAGGCATCCTTGATTGCTTCATCATAGGCAGGAGTTCCGAACATATCCACCGTAATGGTCTTGCCGACCATGGTTGAGAACAGACCTGC
The DNA here is from genome assembly GCA_900314345.1 of uncultured Erysipelotrichaceae bacterium. GTDB lineage: Bacteria > Bacillota_I > Bacilli_A > Erysipelotrichales > Erysipelotrichaceae > Bulleidia. The sequence goes on from OMUX01000101.1 coordinate 2,082, forward strand.
TGCCGCTGCATTTGTTTCTTCCGTGCCCTTGTCAAAGCCATACACAGTCCAGTCTTCCGGATAGAAGCTGGAAGGACCGACCGCCTCAAACACCATCTTCACCGGAACAGGAGCAATCTCTGCATCTCTGTATGCATACAGAAGTGCAAGGCATCCGCCTG
>OMUX01000073.1 GCA_900314345.1 uncultured Erysipelotrichaceae bacterium
CGCCGTCTGCCGCGAATTTCTTTGACTTATCCAGTGCATCCCTTACTTCCGGCTTCTCAGCAAACTCAGAAGCAGACTTTGCGGCGGACTTCAGTCCTTCGCTGACTGCACTGCCTGCCTTGTTCAGGTTCTCCTGGAGCTTTTCCTTCCGTTCTTCCGTCATGACTTCATTGTACTTTTCCCTGACGGTATCACCTACTTTGTTCAGGGAATCGGAAACAGACTTCTTCTGTTCTTCGCTGAACAGCTTGTCGGCGCTTTCCCTGACGGACTTTGCGGCTTCCTGTGCCTTGTCCTGGGCTGCCTTTGTCTTTTCCTTGAGATCCGGGTTCTCAGCAATCTCATTGATCTTCACCTTTGCGGCATCCACTGCCTTGAAGGCATTCTCCTTCAGGAACTTCAGTGTCTTTGAAAAATCTACGTTTTCCGTAATATCACTTGCCTTTTCCTTGATGGTCGTGATCGTGTCATTCACGGTCTTCTCGGCATCCTTGCGTACTTCCTTGATCTTTTCCTTCTGATCATCATTCAGATGGAACTGCGGGATGTTCAGGGTTTCATCACTCTTGGCATCCGCTTCATTGTCAGCCGGATCATCGGCGGAGATTTCCTTGATCTTCTGCCTGAGATCCTCTACGGTCTGCTCCACAGCCTTGTTGACATCCTCAGCTTCCGGAGTCTTTTCTGTTTCTGCAGCGGCTGCCTTCTTTGCCTCGGCAGCTGCTCTTTCTTCATTCTCCCTGCGGAGCTTTTCACCGAACTCTCTCAGTTCTTCCGTCTGATCTCTTTCTTCCTCACTCATGGGATGCCTCCTCCTTGTCCGCTTCCGCCACTGCTTCAGCGATATCATTTTTCTTTCCTGTTTTATCTGCGACAAAGCTTTTCATTCTGTCAACACCGCCTGCGGCACCTTCTGCAAGCTTTGAGACACCTTCCACAGCCTTGTCATGCATGTCATCCATGGTATGGCTCAGCTTCACCGCAGTATCCAGCGGTGCCTGTACCTTCTCAATGCTCTGGTTGGCAAGCTTGATCGTCGGATCAAGGCTCTTGACGGTCTCCACTGCCTGGTCGAGAAGCTTCCAGGCATGCTTCAGAAGAATACAGAGATAGACAAGGGCAACGGCACCGAGAATCGGCAGTAATTGTTCACAGACGCTCTTCAGATCAAAAAGCAGGGAATCAAGCATATTATTCACCTCATTCTTCTCTGATTATACCCTGTTGTAAAAAATTTTCAATAAATATGAGAGCGATTACACAACACTCGGTCACAAACGTCTGAAGGACTGTCATTGCATGCATGGAAGAAAAAAACAGGGTTCCATTCTCAGAAACCCTGTTGTATTGCTCAGCCTTGTTTCTTGACCAGATCCGCCAGCCAGTAGATATCCTTGCTCGACATGAACAGGAACACCGCCGGCTTTTCCTTTGCAAGCACGGCTGCTCCCTTTTCATCCTCGCTCAGTACCACGGATCCCGGTACCTTTGCCTGCAGGTAGGTGATATCGATGTTCGTACCGTCCTGCTTGTCATCAATGCTGGTGAAATCACAGAGGTACACCTTGTCCGCCTTCTTCAGGGCTTTGGCAAAGTCGTCTGCGAAGTACAGCACACGGCTTGCCCGGTGCGGCTTGAAGATCACGACCAGCTTGCGGTCCGGGAAGCGTTTCCTTGCCGTGTCAATGGTGACGGATACTTCGGTTGGATGGTGGGCATAGTCATCGATGTAGATGTTGTCTTCATGCTGTTCAACGACAAATCTCCGCTTGACGCCATGGAACTGGCTTAATCCGTCTTCAATCTCCTGCGGCTTCATGCCAAGCAGCAAACCGATGCCGATACAGCCAAGGGAATTCAGCAGCAGATGATGGCCGACAAACGGCAGTTCATAGTGTCCTGCATCCTTGCCCTGGAACAGCACATCGAATGACATGCCGTCCATGCGTTCATCTACATTCACAGCCTGGATATCATCATTGCTTTCAAGACCATACCAGTAATGGGGAACCTTGTCAGAAAGCTTCAGCTTCCTGGCTTCGGCATCCTCGCCAAACAGAACAATCCCCTTTGATACATGCGTGGAGAATTCCTCATAGGCACTGCGGTAGTCAGCCGCGTCCTTGAAATAGTCAACATGGTCCAGATCAACGTTAGTGACAATTGCATACTCCGGATAAAACGCCAGGAAATGCCTGCGGAATTCATCCGCTTCCAGAGCGAAGTATTCCGTGTCTTCCGCCACATGCCCGTCTCCGTCGCCGATCAGCCATCCGGTATTGCCTTTTTCCTTCAGCATGCAGGAAAGCATGCCTGTGGTTGTGGTCTTGCCATGGCTTCCGCTTGCGGCAACGGTATGGTACTTCCGGCAGAACTGACCGACAAATTCGTGGTAGCGCATGCACTGGCAGGTCTTGTTTGCCCTGGCAGCCTGCACTTCGGGAAAGTCTTCCAGGAAGGCATTGCCGATGATGACATGCATGTTGTCCTTGATGTTGCCGGGACTGAAACCGAAAACAGGGATATTTCTATCCCTGAGCGGTTCCTCGGTGAAGAAATGCTTCTCAAGGTCGGAGCCGCTGACCTCATTGCCCAGATCCTTGAGCATGCAGGCTAAAGCGGCCATTCCCGTTCCCTTGATCCCGATGAACCAGTAATTCATTTCTTGTCCTGCTCCTTGGCGGAATCGATCTTTCCGAAAGGCTGCAGATGCTTGGAATCGAAGACAACTGTTTCATCAATGTCTTCGCCTTCCTTCGGTGCTGCGGCACTGGCAGCTTCCCTTGCGAACTCCTCATCCCTTGCATTCAGGATATCGTCCAGGGAGAAATCAGGAAGTTCATCCTCGCTCTTGCGTGCTTCCTTGTTGAAGGTCATTTCCTCCATCTCGTTGGACTTCTCTACCGTTGCGGCGATGGGCGTAGGCTTTGCGTCCTGGGAAACACCGTAGATCGGAGAGATGATCTTGGAGACATTCTCATCGTCCTTGTCATCAGACAGGAAGGCATTCTTCGCACTTGTCTGCATGGCATCGATATCCTTCTCATCCACGCCGAACATCGGAGAGATGACAGGCTTGAACTCATACGTAGCCTTGCGCGGCTTCTTCTCCTTGGCCGGCTCAGCCTTCTTGACAGGTGCAGCGGCTTTCGGCGTGTCGACACTGATGCCGAAGGTCTGCTTCGGCAGTTCCGGTGTCTTGACATCGTCTGCCTGGATCGGACGCGGGCTTGCATGCTGAACCGTATTGTTTGCATACTGCGGCACAGCCTGAACCGGCTTGACCGGCTCTGCCTTCGGGATGGCCTGTGTCACATCGATGCGGTGCATCTGCTGAACAGGCTGGACTGCCGGCTTTACCGGCTCCTCTTCTTCCTCTTCCTCAGGCTCAGGGCGCTTTGCCTTCCTGCGCTTCTTCGGCTTTTCTTCTTCCTCTTCGTCTTCTTCGTCGATATCTTCCTCTTCGTCGACTTCCTCGTCTTCGAATAACAGATTCTGCAGTTTCTTGAACATGATGGACATTCCTTTCTCAATAAATGTATTCTAAAGTATTTTTTTATCCTTGTTAAGACTGTTTCTCTTCACTGTCTGCTGTCTCTTCCGGTGAAGGCATCGGTGCGGAGGTCCCTGTCGCCTCCGTATCACCGTCCTCCAGCACCTCATCGCTGGTGATCGTGCCGTTGTTGGACGTGTTCTCACCATAGTTGTCGCCGAAGGGATCCTGAAATGAGCCGGCATACTGGTTGTTTTCAAACAGCTCCTGCACGGAGCCGCTCTCCGGTGCGATGTTCTGGAACAGCTGCAGCTTCTTCCTGGTGTAGGAGATCGTTGTCTTCTTGGAATATTCTGCCGCAACAGCATCATCATTCACATGAACAGTTCTGGCGATCCTGAGGAACTCTTCCGCAAGCTGCAGGGATTTCAGCTGGCCGCTGACGCTGAACAGCTCCACGGTATCTGTTTCAAGCCAGGTGTAGAAGTTCTCATCCAGCTGATAGATCTTCAGGCTGAAGGCATGTTCCTGATCATCATGATCAATGTAGGTTCCCTCCGTCTCAGCGGCAATCACGGCATTGACATTGACCGTATCCGCTGCGGACATGGACTGATAATACTGATCATTGATGATCTGGGGGACATTGAGATTCATGACGAACTTCGTGCCGTCCTTCATGAATACATTGCTCATGCGTGTGCTTTCAATCCTTCCGATGGAAGGCTGCACGTAATAGCTGTAGCCGCCCTTGGCATAGACCGGCACATGCGCCGCTTCACTGCTGACCTCAGCAATCCTTTGGTTGAGATCCGTCTGCATGTCCCTTTTCACCGTGCTGCACCCTGCACAAAGAAGCACAGCGCACAGACACAGGATCTTCCGTACTTTCCGCATGCCTTTATTCTACTACCTTTGGCATCGGTACGGCCATGAGCTGATAAATCGGCTGGCCAAGATCCAGGAACCGCTGTTCATATTCCGTCACAGCATCCTCCGGATGTGCATTCCTGCGGTAATCGACACTGAACTCCTTCAGCATCCACCCGTCCTGCAGGAAATACAGCACACTGTCTTCAAACAGTCCCTTGTTGTCCGTCTTCATGCGCACGCACCCGTCCTTGCTTAAAATCTGACGGTAGAGTTCCAGGAACTTCTGTGAGGACAGTCTTCTTTTATGGGTATAGGTCTTGGGCCAGGGGTCCGAGAAGTTCAGGTGAAGCACATCCACTTCCCCTGCTTCAAACCAGTCCAGGATATTTGCCGCATCTCCGACGATCATGCGCTTGTTATGAATGTCCAGAGGTTCTGCTGTCAGTGCCTTCTTTGCGGCAACGGCAGCGGCACTGGTATCACGTTCCACACCCACAAAGCCTTCCTGGGGATACATCTGTGCCATTGTGTTGAGATAGTCTCCCTTGCCCATGCCAAGCTCCAGATGCAGAACGTCACAGTTCAATGATTCCTTCCACTTCCCCTTGTATTCAACCGGGTTGTCATAGGCATAGTCCCGGTGTTCTTCCAGATAAGGCTCTGCCCACTTCTTCTTTCTCATTCTCATAATACTGTTCTCTCTTCAACGCAATGATTATACATGCTCGCAAGAGGATCACAAAGCACGAAAAAGGAACTGCCGTTTCTGACAGTTCCTCATGTTCTGTTACTGATTACTCAGCATCCTTCTTGCGGAAGACACGCTTTTCAACGTTTCCGTTGTCATGGCTTTCGCCATTGTGTCTGTCCTGGAAGCTTCTGCGCTCATTGTGTCCGCGCTGCGGGCGGAGTGTCTTCTTGGGTTCGACATAGCCTTCCGGCTTGGGCAGGAGTGCCTTTGCGGAAACCTTGAGCTTGCCTGTGGATTCATCCTTGGCAATGACCTGGACACGGATCTTGTCGCCTGTATGCAGGACAGCATTGATATCCGGTGTTCTCTCCCAGGCAATCTCGGAGACATGCAGCAGTGCATCGGTGCCCTGGAACAGTGTGACAAACGCAAAGCTTTCACGTACTTCAGAGACAGTGGCGTCATAGACATCGCCGACCTTTGCCTCACGGGTGAGGTCTTCGATGATGGCCTTGGCCTTGTTGATCATCTCACGGTCCATATGGTAGATGGCAACGGTTCCGTCCTCTTCCACATCGATCTTGACCTGGCTGCATTCCTCGATGATCTTGTTGATGGTCTCGCCGCCCTTGCCGATGACATCCTTGATCTTGTCTGTCGGGATGTGCAGGACTGCAAACTTCGGAGCCCACTTTGAGACATCAGGTCTTGGTTCGGAAATAGCGGTCTCCATGTTGTCGAGGATTTCCATTCTTCCCTTGTGTGCCTGGGCAAGTGCTTCCTTCAGGATCTCCTGTGAGATACCGGAAACCTTGATATCCATCTGCAGAGCTGTGATACCCTTGCGTGTTCCGGCAACCTTGAAGTCCATGTCGCCATAGTGGTCTTCCATACCCTGGATATCCGTCAGGATGGAGTATGTATCGCCGACGGTGATCAGACCCATGGCAACACCTGCAACCATTGCCTTGATCGGAACACCGGCTGCCATCAGGGACATTGTGCCTGCACAGATGGAAGCCTGGGAAGAGGAACCGTTGGATTCCAGAACCTCAGCGCATGTACGGATCGTGTAAGGGAATTCCTCAACACTCGGGAGTACCTGGCGCAGTGCTCTTTCACCAAGGGCACCATGTCCGATCTCACGTCTGCCCGGGGAGGACATACGTCCGACCTCACCGACAGAGAACGGCGGGAAGTTGTACTGGTGCATGAATCTCTTTTCCTTGACGGTGGTCAGATCATCGATCATCTGCGCATCATCGAGGGACCCCAGTGTTGTAATGGAAAGAACCTGTGTCTCGCCGCGGGTGAACATTGCAGAACCATGGACTCTCGGCAGGATGTCTACCTGGGAGTTCAGCGGACGAAGTTCATCCAGCTTTCTTCCATCCGGTCTGATCTTGTCTTCGGATATGAGTCTTCTGACCTCTCCAGCTTCAATCTCAACGCAGTATTCCCTGGCCTGCTTCTGAGCCTTCTCCAGAGCCTTCTCATCAGCCCATTCCAGGTTCTCGCCGACTTCCTTCACCATCTGCTCGGTGAGTTCGTCGATCTTTCCATAGCGCTCCAGCTTGCCCTTGATGGAAACTGCTTCCTCAATGGCCTTCCTGGCGTGCTCGTCAACATACTGACGGATGACAGGGTTGATCTCATAGAGGACAACCTCCATCTTCGGCTTTGCACATGCGGCAATGACTTCTTCCTCAATGGCGCAGAGTTCCTTGATCCTGTCATGGCCGAACTGCAGAGCTTCCAGCATCTCATCTTCGCTGACTTCCTTGGCGCCTGCCTCAACCATGTTGATGGCTTCCTTGGTACCGGCAACGGTCAGCTGCAGGGTTGCACGGCCGAGTTCCTCAACCGTCGGATTGACCTTCAGTTCACCGTCAACCTTGCCGACGATGACACCGGCAACCGGTCCGTTGAACGGAATGTTGGAAACACACAGTGCCAGGGAGCTTCCGAACAGAGCAGCCATGCCGCTGTCGCAGTCCGGATCAACGCTCAGCACCGTGTTGACGATCTGAACTTCGTTACGGAATCCTTCCGCAAACAGCGGACGGATCGGACGGTCGATCAGTCTTGCCGTCAGGGTCGCATGCTCGGTCGGTCTTCCTTCTCTTCTCAGGAAGTTGCCGGGAATGCGTCCTGCAGCGTACATCTTTTCGTTATAGAGGACAGTCAGCGGAAAGAAATCCGTGTCCTTTGCCTCATTGCTTGCTGTGGCTGTGGAAAGCACGACAGTATCGTCATAGCGGATCAGAACCGCTCCGCCTGCCTGCTTTGCCATTTCACCGTTTTCTACTGTAATGGTACGGCCGTAAAAATCCCAACTCTTCTTGTACTTCTCCATCTTTCTTCTAACCTTTTCAACCTTTTCTTCTCTTCAATCGCATTAACGGATTGATTCTATCACAACAAATCCTTCAAGGAAACGGATACACGATGAAAATGTCCGGCAGCTATTCCACGGATTTCAGGCTTTCGACCATGTTGATGTTCGAAAGTCTCTTCCGCATGAAGAGGTTCACCAGGATGCCGAACACAATGGTCAGCACAAAGGAGATGCCATAGGACAGTGGTTCAATGTCCCTGCCGAACATGATGTATTCCATCTCGACCTGATTCATGATCGTATGGTGCAGCCAGGTGCCAAGCGGAAGGCCCAGAACTGCCCCAAGTCCTACCAGGATGTTGTTCTCCTTGTAGATGTAATTCTCTACTTCCTTCTTCCGGAAACCAAGTACCTTTAAGGTTGCGATCTCCCTTGTTCGTTCGGAGATGTTGATGTTGGTCAGATTGCCAAGCACCACAAATGCCAGGGACATGGAGGAGATGATCAGTACCCAGATGATGATGCCAAGGGAGTTCACCATGGTGTCATAGTTCTTCTTCGAGGCACTCTCAAAGGAAATACCGTCAATCACTTCATTTCCTTCCAGAGCCTTTGAAACAGATGCTTCATCTTCAACGCCCTGTAACAGCAGGCTGTTGACGGCGTAGTTCTTTCCGGTCAGCTTCTCATAGCCTGCCTTGCTCAGGAAGGCATAATGGCCAAGATACATCTCCGTGATGTCTGCTGCTCTAAGTTCTGCTGTTGAACCATCTTCCAGTTCCACCGTAACTTTGTCCCCTGCTCTGCAGCCAAGAAGTTCACTGAGCTTTTCGGAAAGAATGATGCCGTCATCACTCAATGCAATGGGCTGCTTTCCCTTTCTTGTCTGCATGGTGAAGGCAGACTGTGCCTGATCATTGTCTTCATAGACATCGATCGTCACTGTCCGGCTTTCATCATTGAGGGAGATATCTCCCCTCCATGATTTCACCGTCAGAACATTATTCACACCATTGTTCTTAAGCAATGCAATGACATCATTGATCTGTTTTTCCGATGCGTTATCCTTCAGGGCAACCGTCCCGTCATAGTGGGAAATCACATCATACTGTCTTGCGACCATCGTGCTGACACTGTCACGCACGCCAAAGCCCGTAATCAATAATGCAGTGCATCCGGCAACACCAATGACTGTCATGATGAAACGCTGACGATAGCGGATGAGATTCCTCGCGGTGACCTTGCCGGTGAAAGACAGATGTTTCCAGAAAACCGGGATCTTCTCCAGGAACACGGACTTGCCAAGCTTCGGACTCTTTGGTCTTAAAAGCTGTGCAGGTACTTCCTTCCGTTCCTGATGCAATGCATACTCCGTGGAGCCAAGCATGACAATCAGGAACAGCAAACCTGCAATGAAGATCAGCTTCCATGGCATGGTCATGGAAAGATCAGGCAGGGCATACATCATCTTCCATGCGTTGTAGATAATGACAGGGATTGTAGCCAATCCGATGATGGAGCCAAGCACAATACCGATCAATGCGGCAAGTGCTGCATAGGTCAGATAGATCCTTGCACAGTCTGCCGGGGTATAGCCTAAGGCTCTCAGTGTTCCTGTCTGAGAGCGGTTTTCATCCACCAGCCGGGTCATGGTTGTCAGACATAGCAGTGCCGCTACA
>OMUX01000270.1 GCA_900314345.1 uncultured Erysipelotrichaceae bacterium
AATCGCCCGTATTAAACCCATATTTCTGCAGCCATTTTCCATCCAACCTGATTGTTGGCATATCGCTGCTAGAATTGCTGTTGGTGGATCTGTATACTTTTAGTTTTCTAATGTTGTTTTCTTCCATTCCTGCACCTCCTGAAGGCCATTATTTTTATGGTTGAGTATTGATATGGTATCGGAGAAAAAACGCATATTCAAGCGAAAACGGAGTTGTCCACGCACTTTGTGGATAAGTGGAAAAAAGCGGGAATATTTGAGACAAAAACGAGACAATTATGAGACTTTTCAGCCTTCATTTTGCCTTACAATTTTAGTGCAGGAGGTTAATCAAGATGGAAGTTTACAATGGTATGTCCGGAAAAGAATTACGTGACTGGAGAAAGGCAAATCGTCTCAGAGCAATTGAAGAAATGGAAAAAGAAGCTGCCCTCCATCCTCCGGTGGAACTCACTTTGGAAGAGGAAAAAGCAGCTAAAGCTATTTTCGTCTATTGATTAAAGAATCATTTAAAGACAGTATTCAACCTTGATTTCAAAGGATTGCTGTATTGTTTGTGAGACATTTGCTAGTAAATCGATTATGGAACTAGTTTTGCATCGAATACTGCAACACCAGCAATATCCGAATCCAAAACCTCCGCTATCACAAACCAGCTCGCCATATCAGCAGTGCCCACTTTCGGATGATTTGTCCGTACTACATCTATGCAGAAAGAAGAACCATCTAAAATAACCTCTTGGATGTCGAATCGATATGATCCACTGCTTGCTGTCACGTAGGCAAGGATTACAGCATAGTTTTCAAAGAAACTGTCATCGTATGAAAGCGCAATCTCGTTGAACACCTGTAAACCATATGACCGTTAGAATAGGAATGACGATCTGCAGCGGATTTACACTGTTTCCTACTGCCGGAGTAAATGACTCCGCTATGATTGGATTTACCGTCTCGTTGACGATCGTGATCCCGGAATTGATTGCAGGCTCATGCTGCAAAGCGATATTTGAAGGAATCGTTTCGCTGCTTGGAATCAGGCTGAGTACGCTTTCAAATGAAAACGGGCAAATCAAGCGGATGGCAACAAATCCCCAAAGAAGGCACACGGTCCACTTCGGAGCCTTCTTCAGCAATGGTCTGACGATAATAACTGCAAGAATCAGCCAGCTTGCCGTGATGCTCATATTCAGTATTTTGAGAAATACAGCATTCATGATCAGCCCTCCTTCTTGAAGTTGTCTATCATCTTTTGAATTTCATCTGCCTCCTGTGCAGATATCTCTTTTCTGGAAATAAATGCCGCAATAAAGGCTGGCAATGATCCCCGATAGGATTCCGCAACGATCTGTTCGCTTTTCGCCGAATAGAAATCCTCCTTGGAAATCAGTGAACTTACAATACCGTTTTCATTTTTGAGTAGACCTTTTTCACAGAGTTTGCGGAGAACCGTGTATGTTGTCGGCTTCTTCCATCTCAGTTCCTTCTCACAAAGTTTTACCAATTCACCGGATGCAATCGGTTCATTATCCCAAACAATATCTGCAAAACGCTCCTGAACAGCGCCGAGTTCAACATCGATCATGACAACACACCTCTCATTTGGTTTATTCAGATAAACTACACTTTTAGTTTATTCGAATAAACCACGTTTGTCAAGTAAGCTGTTATTTGAGATTATTACTTTTTGAGAAAACAAAAATACGGCACAGATACCAGCCAATCCTGACCAGTACCTGTGCCGTTTTTTAGCCTAAATCAACCTCTTTGGATCTGCTCTTCTCAGGCTTTGCTGCATTCTGCTGAAGCAGTGCTGCTTCCTGTTTTTTCTCTTCCAACTTCTCAAGGACCGACGGCTTCCTGGAAGGGTCATCATCTTTTCTGCTTCCGTTATTGATGATGCCATCAATCATGCCATAATCGTCTTCCATAAGCTCTTCGACCTTCTCCAAAGGATTGCTGGCAAAGAACTCCGGGATCTGTCTGAAGCCGAAGGAATCGACATAATAGGCAGTATCAACACCGTCCTGGTGCAGTACGATCACATCGCTGACTGAAAGAGAATGACCACGGAAATCTGCAGGGTGATACAGATTGAATCTTTCATAGATTGCATCCAGTGATTCTCCTGCGTAATTGCCGGTGTAAACCTGGGAATAATCTGCCTTGTTTGGAATCTTTCCCATCTTCCTTAACCCTTCATATGAAACGAAAGATATGTCTCTTGATTCAGGGAGATTTCTGTCTATCTGGAAGATCTCAAACGTATCTGATTCCTTCACCGGTACAGCCTTGATCCTGCCGTTTTCCATCAGAAACATTTCCGGTGTTCTGAACAGTTCAGAAAACTTTTCGATCTGTTCCTGTGTCAGCGACCCGAAGTTGTCTTCGGTAAGCCCAGCTACGATAAACGGACCGGCAAGGATATCGTACATTTCTCCTTCCGGAGTATATAAAGCACGATTGAGTTCCATGCCGTTGATCTTGCCTTCATCATTGCAGATAACAGCCACTCTGTCCTCAAACGGATACACCGCCTGGATATATCCGCTTACTGCCTGCTGCAGGGACTCAAGATCCGTCCCCATTGTGATGACTTTAGGTTCCTTTCCGGGTTCTACAAGAAGGACCGTCATTTCGGGTTCTACTTCTGAATTGAAAAGACGATACTCACTTGGAATATCGTCCCTGTCACCGGCATACTCATAATTCCAGGAATCACCATTGTCTCTTACATATCCTGCTTCGCAGAACATCCCGAACTCTTCATCAACGATCGATTCTCCAAAGGCCTGATAGTCGATATAACCAGCAAGCGGACCCATGCTTTTAATGTCATAGACACCACTGTCATGGACCCAGTAATAGCCGAGATCGTACTCGTCAGAGACATCTGGCATGATCTCATACTTATCGATGCTGTACGTGAGGTTGATGATACCGGAGAGTCCGCTTTCCTCAATGTCGATTCCCGATTCCAGAACAGCCTTGAACTTATCGACCTCGTAT
>OMUX01000077.1 GCA_900314345.1 uncultured Erysipelotrichaceae bacterium
CAGATTCCAGCAGTCCCGTTTATGGTACTCCGTTCACCATTTCGCATACATGGCCTTGTAGTAATCGTAAAGCCTGCATCCGTAAGTTTCTGATTGTCAGTCATCTTATCGGTAATTACATGACCGCCAAGTTCGTATGTACCGTCACCGATGGTAACAGTATATGTATAACCGGTTGTACCATTTGCAGCTGCACTCTTTGAAACCTTCAGATTCTTTGCAATGACTGCTTTAGTATTACGCTCTGTAGTAGTATGATTTTCGCCATAGGTCCAGTAGGATTTATTTGTCAATTCGGCTTTATTTGCTGCTGTTTCCGCTGAAACTGTCACATCATAGAATAATGCATAATTTCCTTTATTCAGCTTCGTTCCATTGCCAGCCAATGTCACAGTCAGTTCATTTCCGCTGACTGTATATGTACTGATGATCTTTGTATCGTCTTTTGATTGCCAATCCAGACCGAGTTTAATGCTTCCGTTAACAAGAGTCTGTCCCGCACCGATCGTATCATGAAGAACCGCATTACTCAGATCAGCATCGGTTTTGAATACAACCTTATAATGAAGTGTATATGTTCCATCCGGATTAGGTTCCGGATGGATAGTAATACCGTTGTTGCCTGTATCGCTGAAATTACCATTTCCATCATCAATATATTTGTAGTTTTTGGTTGTAATCGTCTTGAATGTAATTTCAGGTTTATCTGCTGTGCCTGGGAAATTGAATGTCGCAGAATCTCTGTCCCCGATCTTACTGGCATCAAGTGCCGCATTAAATGTCAGGCCACCCTGGACGTCGCTTTGCTGGTTATTTAGCCAGTCAGCGTCGATTGTCATGATGATCTTGTCACCCTGAATTACATATGAACCAACCTGATTTCCATTATTCAGAATCTGAGCCTGTCCCGCCTGTGACAGTTCATTCAGCAAGCCGTCATTTTGAGCCCTCAAGCTGGAAATGTCATACGTCCAGACGTTATGAATTACTGTACCATCCTCAGTCGTTGACTTAACCAACGAATTAAATTTCGCATCGTCTAGATTAAAATTCAGCCCAAAAGTAATCGCTGCCGGTGCCGTTCTGTCAATGTCGGTTGCATCACATGTAACAGTAAGACCATTGCTATCTTTGGTTAAAGTTGTGATATCGATTGAAGTGCTGTCGGTTGTATAACTGTTCGTTGCCGCTGCCATGATCGTCATCGAAACGTCTGTATCAGATTCATCTTCAAATGTTACAGCCGATTTTGCAGACGCCAGTTCAGTTTCTTCCGTATCTTCCACATCTTCAGGCTCGGTTTCTTCCTGCGCTTGTGTAGTATCAGGAGCCGGCTCAGACTCCTCTTCTGAAACGACAGTCTCATCAGCCTGCGCGTGTTCATCATTATCAGCGCTCTCAGCAGGTGCTTCTTCTGTCTCGCCTTCACTTGTTTCTTCAAGCTCCGGTTCAGCCTCACCTTCTGATGCAGCATCTGCTTCTACAGCATCTGTTTCTTCAACCGGCTGTTCTATTACAGTCTGTTTTTCCTGCGCAAGATTCTCTTCGCCGGTATCTACTGTCTCTTGTGTGGTTTCACCTTCAACAGGTGTATCCGGATCTGCGTAGATCGCAATGTCCGAATTAAAAAGCATTGTAAAAGACAATGCCACTGCAAGCAGTTTCTTAGATGATAACGCCATAGCTAAAAATACCCCCCAAAGTCCTGACTCTTGCTCTCTTTTTCTATATAACAGAAAAAGGTTGTCGTCTGCCTTCACACATTTCAGCTCTGGCAACTTAAATGTGTTCCGTACTGCTACATTATATCCTTTTACACAGATTTTGCACTCTTTAAGGAATGCGCTTACACAGACAGATCAGTAAAAGGACCGGTTTCCCGGTCCCCTGTGTGGCTTATTTCCTGATGCAGAAGGCTGAAGCAGTGCCTGTGGTTAACGGACTCCTGCGTATAAATGCATCAATGTCCGGATAGCTGCTGACAATGTGGTAGTTCACATTCTCAAGTCCCTTGTCAAAGCCATGGGCATACAGCTGATCTTCTACAGATACCTTAGCAGTCTGTTCCGGCACCAGGATGATGTATGCACTGTTGTCATCCAGGTAGTTCCACCCGTCCATGACACCCATGCCTTCAGGAAGTGCTTCCTTGTACATGACATTCATGTAGTCATTGTTGCCGCCGCGGTTATAGAACAGCGTGCTTCCGATGAATACCTTTCCTTCTTCGTTTTTATACAGAGTCACAATGTTCTGATACTGATCGAGTTCTTCTGAAAGATTCATATTCCATTACCTCCAGATGCAGAATATGCGATGATCAAGCCCTTTTCAAGGCCTATAACGCATGATCACGCTTACAGTTCAAACTGAAGCGTTTACAGTTTTCCAAACGGCATACTAAAATGAAGACATGGCAAAGAAAACAGCATTCACAAGGGAATACCTGGACAACTGGCCCAGGTTCTACTATCAGACCAATGACATGGCGTTAAGGAAGACATGTCTGGAAGAGTACCTCAGAGAACATCCTGATTCCAGGAATGATCTGAGAAGGATGGAAGTCTACAAGAGAAGGTATACGGAAGGCTTCCGGAAGCGTGACAACTACTTCATGGCATTCACCTTACTGAAAGCAGAGAGTGAATCCTCACGTCTGTTCAATCAGAAACAAAGAGAATCCAATATCCGCACCTGCCTCATTGACCTCGATATCCTTTCTGACAAGGAACCGGATGAAATCCAGATTGCAGAATGGAGACACTTTGCCAGGGAATGGATGAAGAATGCCTGGGAAGGCACTGCCTACAGCAGCAACCTGATGGGACTCATGAAGGTATCTGAAAGAGACAAGGCCATGCGCATTGCCAATGACATCCGTACCATTACCTATGTCCTTCCAAGAGAGGTATTGCTGGAAAAGCAGGCCTCTGTATTAAGAAGCCTGCTGGAAGATGCCTTCCGTGAATATGCGGAAGATGCTGATGATATTTTGAAAACAACGCGTTAATCAAAGATGCTTGATGAGACCGACCAGTTCATGCGGGCGGTATGGTTCTTCCAGATACGCAAGGTCTGTATTGCTTAATGTGAAGTCCACGGCCTTGACTGCTTCATCAAAGTGCTTTGCCTTGGTGGCACCGACAATCGGTGCAGCAGCACCTCTTGCAAGCAGCCATGACAAGGCAATGACCGTCATACTGACGTTGTAGCATTCAGCCAGTTCATGCACACGGGCAATGATCTCAAGATCATTGTCCTTTTCGTTGTCATACTTGTTCTTTAATACCTTGTCTGTCTTTGAACGAAGACTGTCGGAATCCCATGTGGGTCTTGCAAGATGACCTCCCGCAAGCGGAGAGTATGGTGTCAGTGACACATTGGTCTCCTTGCAATACGGGATCATCTCCCTTTCATCTTCCCGGTAGAGCAGGTTCCAATGGTTCTGCATGGACACAAACGGTGCCCAGCCATGTTCCTTTGCACACTGCTGCATGTCATGGAACTGATACTCATACATGGCAGAAGCACCCAGTGCCCTGACCTTTCCTGCCTGCACAAGGGAGTTCAGTGTCTCCATGGTCTCCTCAATCGGTGTTTCAGAGTCAAAACGGTGAATGATGTAGAGATCCACATAGTCCGTTCCCAGTCTCTGCAATGATCCATCGATTTCCCTCAGGATTGCCTCTTTCTTCAGATGTCCTTCATTGAAGTACACCTTTGTGGCAATAACAACCTTGTCCCTTGGAATACCAAGGTTCTTGAACGCCCTGCCGATGTATTCCTCGCTCGTTCCGAAGCTGTACTGGTTGGCAGTATCGAAGAAGTTCACGCCAAGGCCATACACATGGTCAATCATCTTCTGTGTATCTTCCTCATTCAGCGTCCACTGATGGAACTCTTGGGAAGCCTTGCCAAAGGACATGCACCCGGTGCAGATCCTGGATACCTCAATGTCCGTGTTTCCAAGCTTTGTGTATTTCATGCATTACTCCTTAACTGAAAAGGCGCCGTCCCTCTTGAAGGACAGCGCCAAAGCTTTCAAAGATTACTTCTTCTGAACGTACTTCAGGGAGTCGAGTGTGACTGCAGTGAGGATGATGATACCCTCGAAGACGAACTGCAGGTTCGTATCGATACCAAGAATCGTCAGGGAATAGGTCAGTGCAGTGAAGATCATGACACCGACAACGACACCGGAGATCTTACCGATACCGCCGGTGAAGGAAACACCGCCGACCACGCAGGCAGCGATGGCATCCATATCCCAGCCCTGACCATATGCAGCAGATCCGGAGCCGACCATTCTTAAGCACTCAAGCCATGCACCGAAGCCATACAGCACACCAGCCATCATGAAGGCACCCAGTGTGACACCGAAGACGGAGATACCGGATACTGCAGCAGCTTCGGAGTTTCCGCCGACTGCATACAGGTACTTGCCGAACTTCGTCTTGTTCCAGACAAACCATACGACGAAGATTGCGGCCACTGCCCAGAGGATGATTGTCGGGAACTTTCCAAGTCTCGGAATGAACATCTGCGGAATGCCGGACTCAATGGCACCGAAGGAGACACCCTTTGTACCATAGGTGACAAGACCGAAGATGATCAGCATGTTGGACATTGTCGTAACAAACGGATGGATCTTGAACTTTGCCGTGAAGAATCCGGCAAGGGATGTGAACAGCACGGAGAACAGGATGCACAGCAGCAGTGCAAGGAATGCTCTTCCGCCAAGGCTCATGCCGGTCAGATCGAAGATCTTGCCGAACACGGAACCGGTGTTGACACCCTTGTGCATGACTACGGTGGAAATAACCATGTTCATACCGACGATACGTCCGATGGAAAGATCGGTGCCGGTTAACAGAATCAGTCCTGCAACACCCAGTGCCAGGAACATACGCGGGCTTGCCTGCTGCATGATGTTGAGCACGTTGTTCAGCGTCAGCAGCTTTGTATTCTTCACGATCGGTGCAGCGATGCACAGTGCGATGAAGACAAGCACAATGACAATGTAGAGACCGTTCTTCAGAAGGAACTGTCTTCTGTTGAATGTGTACTTGTAGTTCTCCCAGCTCTGGGCACGTCTTTCACCATAGGTGAATCTGGATCTTCTCAGAAGGTCGATCAGGTGATACTCATGCGTGAAGACCTCATGCCTTCTGTCCTTGACAGCCTGCAGATCCTTCTCATAGCTCAGTCTGGCATCGAACTGCTTGTTCTTGTAAACGTAGTTCTCATCCTTGACTTCCTGATCCTTGTGCACATCGCTGCTGGCATTGATCTTGGCAACGGCAGCTTCATGCTCAGCCTTCAGCTGGGCAAGCCTGTCATTGTACTTCTTGTCGGCAAGCAGCTTTTCCTGGTCGCAGGAAGCGTTGACCTTGTCAGCGTATTCCTTGGCATAGTTTGCCTTGAGGTAGTCCTCGGCTTCCTTGATCAGGCGGTCAACTTCAGCCTTGTTCTTTGCCTCTACTTCCTTTGCCTTGGCGAGCTCTGTATTGGAAGCGTTGATGATCTTGTCACGCTCTTCCTTGGTCAGAGCCTTGTTTTCCTTGGCAAGCTGAATCTGGTTCTTCAGGGTGACGATCTTCTCTTCACCATCCACACGCAATGCATCAATCTGCTTCTGGATGGCGCCGACATGATCGTCAATGGGTTTCAGGAGTTCTTCCTCCTGTTCAGCAGTGAGGATCTTTGCCTCATCTGCTGTATTCTTGTTCTGGCTCATCTTGTCCTCTCCTTACATGTACTTCGCACTCAGTCTCAGCAGTTCTTCCTGGTTGGTTTCCTTCGTGTTGACGATGCCAGCCAGATGTCCGTTGGACATGACGCCGATGCGGTTGGTGATGCCGAGAATCTCCGGCATTTCAGAGGATACGACGATGATCGTCTTCCCCTGCTTTGCCATCTGAATGATCAGTTCATAGATTTCATACTTGGCACCGACATCGATACCTCTTGTCGGTTCATCCATCATGAATACAGCAGGATCACGTTCCAGCCATTTGCCGAAGATCACCTTCTGCTGGTTTCCTCCGGAAAGCGAGGAGATCAGGTCATCCGGTCCCATGCACTTGGTATGCATGATCTTGATTTCCTTCTCCGTAGCACGGCGCATCTTGTCATCGGACAGAGCAGGACCGTTCTTGTAATGGCTGAGGTTATTGAGACATGTATTGAAGATCAGGTCTCCCTTCAGGAACAGACCGTTTGCCTTTCTTTCCTCCGTGATCAGTGCAAAGCCATGATCCATGGCATCCTTGGAGCTGCTGAAGTTCATCAGCTTTCCATCGTAGTACACACGTCCGGCAGCTCTGGTACGGACACCGAAGATCGTCTCCAGAAGCTCGGTTCTGCCTGCACCCACAAGTCCGTAAAGACCGAAGATCTCACCCTTCTTTACATCGAAGGTGACATCCTGCAGATACGGAGCATACTTGGTGGAAAGATGCTGAACGGAAAGAATCGGTTCTCCCGGTGTATTGTCGACCGGCGGGAAGCGGTTGTCCAGAGAGCGTCCTACCATGGCGGCAATCAGTTCATCCAGATTTGTATCATGGATGTCCTTTGTCAGGACCAGCTGTCCATCACGCAGCACGGAGACTTCATCACAGATATCGAATACCTCATCCATCTTGTGCGAGATGTAGATCAGGCTGATGCCCTGTGCTGTCAGGCTGCGCATCATCTTGAACAGCTTCTTGACTTCCGGCTCCGTCAGGGACGATGTCGGTTCATCAAGGACGATGATCTTGGAATGATAGGAGATAGCCTTTGCAATCTCAACCATCTGTCTCTGGGATACCGACATATTGCGCATCGGCTGCGTCAGGTTCACGGTCATGTCCAGACTGCGGAACAGCGCAGCAGCTTCACGCTTCATGCGTGCTTCATCGATCATGCCGTTTGATGTCGTAGGATAGCGGCCAAGGAACAGGTTGTCCACAACACTTCTGTCCAGGCACTGGTTCAGTTCCTGGTGCACCATGGCAACGCCGTTCTCCAGCGCATCCTTCGGTCCGGTGAATGTCACAGGATGACCATCCAGGATGATCTCTCCCTCGTCCTTGTGGTAGATGCCGAACAGGCACTTCATCATGGTGGACTTGCCGGCACCGTTTTCACCCATCAGGCCCATGACGGTACCACGCTTGACATCCATGTTGATCCTGTTCAGGACACGGTTTCTTCCAAAGGACTTCGACATGCCGCGGATCGAGAGAATGATGTCATTTTCTTTTTCTGTCATTAGATTTTCCCCTCAAACTGCGTAATGCATAAATGGTGAAAATTGTCAGGAGGATCATTTCCCCCTGACAATTGATTTTTTACTGCTTCACAGCAGACGAATTACTGATTGAGCAGGGCTGTGTAGGAAGCAGCGTTGTCTGTCTTCACCATGTTGATGGCGAATGCATCATACTCGCCCGGGTTAGCAAGACGGTTGGTGATGTTGGACTCTGTCTGGCCATCGCCGCCGATGTATTCGACTTCGAGGTTCAGAAGATCATCGTAGTTCTGCAGCAGCGGCTGGTATGTGGAACCAAGGAAGTTATCAGCACTGTTATAGATGTCCAGCCATACCTTCTTTGTCGGATGAGCACCTGCATCAAGCTGTGCGGATACCGGTGTATAGACCTTTGTAGCATCCGTGAAGTCCTGATAGTTGTCAGCTGTGACTGCGAGGTTCAATGCATAGAAGGAACGCTCGGATTCAACATACTTATAGTCTGTGTCGGACAGAACGTTGCCAGCATCATCAGCAGTAGCGATACCATTCATGACATCATCGCCGTCGAGCAGGTTTCTCAGAACCTTGAGTGTGAGGTAAGCCTGAACGTCAGCGTGCTGGGAGATTGTTCCGCCGTATCCATCAGCGATAGCTGCAACTGCATCGGAGTTAGCATCATAGCCGAATGTCGGAACGCCTTCAGCCTGAGACCATGCGTTGAACATTGCCATGCCCATGCCATCGTTGTTGGAGACAACCAGGTCGATCTGATCGCCGAAGCTGGAAGACCACTCACCGATAGCGTTGCCTGCTGTAGCAGCATCCCATGTTGCACCAGCGGAGTTCTTCATTTCCTGGGAAGCGAGCTCACGGACTGTGAAGCCTGCAACGGAACCATCCATAACATCTGTGGAAGTACCGTCAACGTTTGTTCCGACAGGGTTGGAATCAACTGCACCATCGACCTCTACAGCTGTGCCGAGAGCCTTGCGGACGCCTCTTGTACGAGCAACGGAGTCGTTGTGTCCGATATCACCGATTGCAAGAACGTAGCCGATGACACCATCGCCGTTGCGGTCGATTGTATCCTTGTGAGCTTCGATATACTCAGCGACCATCTGGCCCTGCAGGTCAGCACCCTGGTTGGCATCGAAACCGACATAGTATGTCTTGTCATTGAAGTTCAGAGCTTCCATGTCCAGCTCACCTGTGGAGCTGTTGGAAGGCTGACGGTTGTACCAGACAAGCGGCTTCTCGTTGTTGGCAACGGATCCGTCTGCCGGAGCAGCTGCAGCTTCTGTGGATGCAGCCGCAGCCTCAGTGGATGCTGTGCTTGCAGCAGTGCTGGAGCTTCCGCATCCTGCAACGGAGAAGACCATTGCAGCGGCGGTCAAAATGGGTAATACCTTTTTCATGAATTTTCTTTCCTCCTATGAGCGCTTCCATATAATGTGTAAGCGCTTACCCATAGTCGATATTATCACGGTCCGGTTTCTTTGCAAGTCCTTTTTTCACTTATTTATCACAATTCAATGAATATTCCGGTTTCCGGTATAATCATGCGGTTTTTTGATGTTTTTTAAATGTTTTCAACCGTTTTTCGGAAACGTTTCAACATGCGCTTACAAGTAAATAACCGCATGAATATCACGATTTCCGGCACTTGGCTTTTGAATGTTTTCATTGATATCTTCAGTGAAATTTCCGTCAAAATCAGGCAAAAACATCAATTCCAGACAAAGAAAAGACGTGTTGAAGGCAGCGGCGGGTTCTCCATGACTGACTCCATCCAAGGACCATAATTCTTGTCATACAATGCTTCAATCATTGCAGCATAGTATGGATCATCCTGAATTTCCTGCAGGTGATCCGCAAGGGTTCCTTCTTCATAGCTCTGCATGAAAAGACG
>OMUX01000080.1 GCA_900314345.1 uncultured Erysipelotrichaceae bacterium
GTAGATGGGTGCCAGCACTGTCAGAGTGCTGTCCTCTCTACGGGTACCACTTTATGAAAACCTCTGCCGGCTGAAGATCCATTCCATTGTCACAACACCGATCATCATTGAAGAGAAGCTGACAGGTTTCGTCATGTTCATCAATCCTGACCCTGCCTTCATGCAGGGAGATACCCAGCTGTATATCCTGGGCACAAGCTTCATTGCGATGATGCTCAGGCACAAGGACAATGTACAGAGAATCTATGAACATGACCGGATCGACAGACTGACCGGTCTTTACAGCATGAATGCCTTCCGCAAGGCAGTGGATTCCCTGGTGACGATGGTCCGGGATGGTCTTGCCGGAACGGTCTATGATGTGGTGTTCCTGGATGCGGCAGGCTTCAAGGTCCTGAACAGCGAGAAGGGATACAATGCCGGCGATGAACTGCTGAAGAAGATTGCACTCCTTCTGAAGGATGTGCTGGGCAAGGATGAGATTGCCCGCTTTGAGGCAGACCATTTCTATCTGGTTATTGAAGATGAGAAGGCGGAATCCTTCATCAATGTGGTTCATGAACGCTGCAATAAGGAACTGGGTACGATTCTGAGAGCCGGCATCTATACAATCACCGGAAAGGAAACCGGTGCCATTCAGTGTGCAGACCGTGCCATGATGGCAGGTGATTCGGCTAAAGGCGACTTCCACCGTTATGTGAAACGTTATGAGCCGCAGATGGAGGTACAGCTGCAGAAGAACAGCTGGATTGTCAGCCATCTGGATGAAGCACTGGCAAACGGCTGGCTCAAGGTCTTCTATCAGCCGATCGTCAATCCGTTCAATAACGGTGTCGTCTTCACCGAGGCATTATCACGCTGGCAGGATCCTGTCCATGGCATGCTTTCCACGGCAGCCTTCATTCCTGCTCTGGAAAGCAACAAGCTGCTCTACAAGGTGGATCTGTTTGTCATTGACCATACCTGTGCCGGTCTTTCCATCATGCGCAAGGCAGGCCATGAATGTCCCAAGGTGACCGTGAATCTTTCAAGGAATGATCTTGAAGTGGAAGGCATGCATGAAAGCATCAATGCCATCCTTGACGGCTATGGCATTCCGCATGAGAGGATCGTCATTGAGATCACGGAATCCGCGATTATAGAAAATGAAGAAAGCATAGCCGGCCATGTGGCAAGGTTCCATGAAGACGGCTACCAGGTATGGCTGGATGATTTCGGCAGCGGTATGAGCTCGCTGAATGCCCTGCAGAACTTTGACTTTGACTGCATCAAGATCGACATGCAGTTCCTCAGACATGCCAATCAGAAGACCACGGCAATCCTTTCGGATATCGTGGATCTTGGCAAACGTCTTGGCATGTCTGTGCTGATTGAAGGCGTTGAGACGCAGGAACAGGCAGAGTTTGCCTCAAAACTCGGCATCTTCCTGCATCAGGGCTACTGGTACATGAAGCCGGTGGATGAGATGGAACTGTACCCGGACATGGAGAAAAGAGGCCTGCATCTGGTGGATGAAGGTGAAAGAAGGATGCTCAGGACCATTGAACGGCTGAACATGCTGGATCCTCTGCATGCACAGTTCAACGGCAGCTATCTCCCGCGCCGTTCCAGCTATGCCATCTCCATCATCCTGAAGGATGAAAATGGACAGAAGACCATCTATACCAACGAAGCATATGAGGAATGGATGCATTTCATGGGCATTTCTACCATTGAACAGATGGATGAGATCGCCGATGATGAAACATCCCTCATCGGCAGCCAGGCACAGGGCATGCTCAGACAGATGATGGAAAAAGGCAGCGACGAACAGGTGTTCAATCTGGAACAGAACATGCATGTGAAGCGGGGCCGTGTGCACATCATTGCCCGCAATGGAAGTACCATTGCCTGCATGTTTGTGTTCCCTGGAATCATGCTTTCGTGAAGGGGAATACTGCATGGAATACAGGTATTCAGTCACAGCCCTGATGATGAAGATCGACAATCCATGGAAGCATGCATGGTACTACAGGCCGGAACATACCCTTGCCCGAGCGCCGGGACCATGGCTGCCTCCGGAAAAAGTGGATGTCACAGCGAAGCTCATTCTGAACGATCCGGACAATGTGAAGTTCCTGACCTATGAAGAAATCGACCATGAACAGCTGATGCGCTATTACGTCAGGCACTTTGTGTATGACAAGGAACAGCGGAAAACATTGTTCGATATCCTGCGCTGTCATGATTACATCCATCCGTTCATGGAAAAGCTTGTGGAATATGATCTGGAAGGCGATTATGAGGACTTTGCAGTCGATATCTACGATCAGATCTTCGATGAATGGATTGAGAAGCATCATATTGATACCACAGAGCCGATCCATGTGGCTCTGTGATGTCTGAGGTGAATGAAGTGGAGTGATGCTCCGTTGCCTGATGAAGACAGCGGAGTTTTTCTGAATCCGCTGTTGTAATCAGCGAGGCTTACAGGCAGTGAACCGGATGTGATATGTTCTGAATCCTTGATTGCATAGTAAAATAATAATAACAGGGATACTTAAGAGAGGAGGAATGAGGAATGGATAAAGACAGTATGTCATTTGTTGTTTATCTGATTCATGCATGCTCCGCTAAATGGAATAATAGTCCTGAGGAAGTTTACAAACTTCTGAAAGATGCAAACTGCATTAATGACTACCTGGTTCCACATTATGATGTTCTCCATACACAAGGCACCAGCTATCTGGTGAGTGACATCGAAGGCTATCTGA
>OMUX01000245.1 GCA_900314345.1 uncultured Erysipelotrichaceae bacterium
GAGTTCAGTAAACTGATGATTGCCTCCAGCCAGTAGAACTTATAGCATTCAGAAGGATCATCAAGAGACCTTGCAAACTTATAAAGGTCCAGATCTGAATAATCCCTGTTCTTTGTCAGTACGATATCTGCCATACTCCACTGGTTTTCTTTACGATTACAAGCTTATACCAACTGCTGTACAGAAAATGTGCCAGCAATTATCACCTGCATGAGCCACTCTGAAAATTGATTCTTTTAATCGTCCAGTGTCCTTGCAATTACCAGTTCATTCAATGCCCTGGTATATGCAATGTACTGTTCATTCCTGCTCATGCCTTCCGGCAATACAATCACCTTGTCAAACTCAATGCCCTTTACTTCATCCACATACATCAGTGCAATGAGTCCTGGTCCGATTTCATCTCCGATCAGTTCATTAATCTCCGGATAAATATCTTCTCTGTTGATTACTGCTTTCTTATCAACCCCTCTGGAGACCAGGATTGCACATCGATTGTCTGCAACATCAAGAGTATTCACTTCATCTTCAAGATCTTCGACATCAATCGTTCTGACCTCAGCGCCATCAACACCGGTCTGGGTTACATGCATATTGAACTCTCTGTTGCAGAACTCCGTGATCTGATTGGTATTTCTGTAATTCTCATTGAGCTCGAACTTTCTCATTCGGAATTCATCAACCAATGGCTGCCAGGAAGTAATACCTTTATGCGCGTTGATCAACTGCATGGTGTCTCCATACAGGTTGTAGACAGCATCCGATGCATTCAGCTGATGCATCAGTCTGTATTCGTTCAGAGAGTTATCCTGCGCCTCATCAACGCAGATGAAGCTGTACTCTGTATGTTTGGGCGCATAATACTTTCTGCAAAATGCCAGCCTTGCATACAGATCATAGCGATATATGCCTTCCGGCTTCTGGATACCATTATTCTTGCAGAAAGTTCCGAGAACAGAATTCATGATTCTGTAATAAACAGGCGCAGCTTCCTGACTTCTCAACGCTCTGCGGAGATCTGACAGTTTCTTTTCGATGTCAGCATAACCTTCCTTGCTCTTGTTATAGGCAGCTTCCGCTTCATTCATTGCCTTTTCAAGCGTTGGCACATTGTCCTTTGCTGCCTGAAGGCTTGCTTCAAGAGCATGGTAATGATCAATAGAGTTGCCGAATACACTGCTTTCACTCTTCATGCTTTCAGCAACCTCAAACAGTTCCTTATCACCCGGTGCTTTTCCTAAAGATGTCCTGATCTCCTGCAAGTGTCTTAATCCAGCAACAGCCTGATCTCTTGCTAACGCAAGATTATCCTTATCCTTCTTCATGCTTAACATCTTTAATGCATGAACGGCTTCCTTAGCGGTGATCTCTCCCTCAATCTCCGTAATCCCATCCTGGATCACTGAAATCCGTTTCTCGTTCTGCTTCATCTTTTCATACAGTGAACGCCGAACGCCCGACAATTTGTTTCTGACTGTCTTGATCAATGTCTGATATGCAATGTCGTATTGCTGATCAGCTTCACTGATCTTTCGCTTATAAGTTGAAACTACTGAAACGCATTCGGAAAGATCTGCCAGATAATTCATTGCAGACTCTGCCGTAAGTTTTTCGGGCTTATGGTCCAGGGCATCCTTAAGTTCTTTTGCTTTCAGGTGTACTTCAAAAATCTGCTTTTCAAGCTTCACCTTCTGCTCGTTCAATAAGGCCAGTCTTTCTTCCCTTTCATACACCATGATGCGCTGTTCCGTATCCCTGATCAGGTCTTCTGTCGAAGCAAATGCCTGTTTCAGGTCACGTTCCCTACTTAGAGCTGACTGTAGTTTTTCCTCTGCAGCCTTTACGCCATCCTGATATGCCTGAACAGAACCTTTCTCTAAAGTATTCTCTACATTTTCAAAACTCAGTAAATCCTGAAGGATCGTTTCATCGTATTCCATCGACGAATTGACCCAGTTCATCACTTCTTTGTAGCTGGGCTTCTCTGCATTTTTCTCTGAAGAAAGATCCACCTTGGCAAATTGCTCTTCCAGATTCCTGCCTTCTTCCTGGAGAACCTGGATCAGTTCCTGCTGCTTTCTGATCTTTTCTTTCCGTTCATTGATTTCTGATTCATGAAGCTCATTCTCTTTGCGAATCTGGCCATCAATCTTTACAGTCTGCATATCAAAAGACTTGATAGTCATATCGCATCTTGTCTGAAAATTCTTCAGTTCCTCTGGCACAGAAGAAACAACAGAATTGAAGGATTCTGCGAGCTCATGCTTTATCTGGTCTATTCCTTCTCTGTTATCCTCAAAAGCTTTTTTCTTGTCATTGTATTCTGCTTCCGCAAAAGCCGAATTATTCTTCAGAATCTGTATTTTCTGGGCTCCAAGGCCGACTCTTTCATTTAATGCATCAGGATATTCATTATCGTAGGCATAAATCGGAGCTTTCCATTTAACGTCGCATTGTTCCAGGAATTCCTCAGCAGAATCATTCAATGCGTCTCTAGAAAGCATT
>OMUX01000082.1 GCA_900314345.1 uncultured Erysipelotrichaceae bacterium
TGCTGATACACCGGTCAGGCTTTCCGTTTTGTGGGGTGTCAGCTTCACAGCATCAATGTACGTGGTTACCGTATACAGCGGATACAGGGCTTCTGATTCGCTCAATGTCCCTTCTGCTGCCTTGCTCAGAAAGTCCTGCGGCGGCATTGGAAGCATCGGATGCGGAAGTCTGATGAGATCCGTTACACGCAGCGCACACAGGAAATGCAGGCTGATAAACAGCCATGTATCAACATAATCAGCGCTCTCAGCCGCCTTTGCATACATGTCATTCTCTTCGATATATTCGGCGTTGAAGAAGCAATACAGGATCTTCAGGTAGTAATCAGGATCATAAGCGCCGTTCTGCTCACCCATGTCCTGATAATTTGGAAGAAAGTACATGTTTCTGTAGGCGGTATAGTACTTCTTCTCACTCAGCAGCCAGTTGATGAAATCAGTGAGAACCAGGGCGTAAATCTTCGGCAGGTTATCATAGGCATCCGAGATAAGCTGTGCAATTTCGGGATCGGTTGACTGAGCAATTTCACCGGGCAGATAAGCAAGAAGGAAGTCAATTACCCTCTGCTTTTCATCTGCCTCAAGCGGATTGCTGCTGCAGTAATCATTGAACTGCTTCCAGGTCTCCGGCATGCTTTCTGAGAGCTTCCCTTCAAGATATTGGCTTTTACCCGCAGCGTCATCGTTATAATGCCGTGCATATTCCTGTATCCTCGGGTTTTCAAGAAAACCGTCCGGAACGAACAGCCCGTCTGCTTCTGCTTTTGGGGCTGTTCCGAACCATTCGTTGCTGATAAGGAAGCGTGTAAAGGCATCATTGAATCCGTCATCCGTGATGCCGTATTCCGCTTTCAGAGCAGGCAGCGCCTCAATGAGATTGATCATGTTCCTTGCCTGCCTTCCAGAGCTGATAATCAAAGATCTTGTCGACCGCTTCGTTATACTGTGCCTCAAGGTCTGACTTATTCTGGATATATGTAATGGATGATTCCGGTGAAGAATCTCCACGCCAGTACTGCAAATCCGCAATGGATGCGCCATACAGCGTCAGTTTTGAAGAGAACCAATGGCGGAAGATATGCGGTGCAAGATGGTTGGACTGAAGGGTCTGACCATAAATCACGATTTTCGGATTATCGCTTGCAAGCATGACCGGAATGCATTCGTCGATGACTTTCTGGAATTCAGCGTAGTATGAACTGTATGTCATGGCCTTTCCGTCTCTTGTATTTGTAAGAGCGCCATAGTCTGCTTCATACTTCCGACCATCTATGAACTTCATGTACTTCTCATAACACTCAGTGAAAACATTGATGAATGCGGGATAGACTTTCTGCGTACGGGCTTTCTTGATTCCGCCGACAGGAATATGGTCGGAGCGTAGATCATTCTCCCGCGTAAGGTCTATGTAAACGTTTCTTGCAACACCGTCCGCCATTTCAAAGCGGATCCCGGGGCCAAGCACGGAATCTGCCCTGCGGACATTGCACGCTTCAGACGGACGCAGACCGGCAAATGCACCAAGAGCAGCCAGCATCAGGATGTTTGTGTGCTTTTCGACAATATCATTGAATATGATCACAAACGCCCCTTCAGGAATATCACGGAAGATATGCTTTCCGCTTTCAACGTAATTTACCCGGAATACCGGTACTTTTGTGACAACCTTGCTTCGTTTCCGCTGGCTGTACGTCACTTTTTCACGGTACAAGTCATTCTTAACAAATTTGAACTTGTAGCCGCTCTGCATCATCGCGTCGAAGAAGTCTATGATCTCAGAAATGCACCGTGAAACAGAGTCCTTTCCCCTGGATGTGTTCATGTCATCGTCAGGCAGCTGGCACATGCCGTAGTCATTCAGGAATGACGACAGCATATCCACGGTTGTATCGGTCAGTTTGGATATGTTGTAGTAATCGAAAAACAGGTAGTTCAGAAGCATGACGATCCTGGAGCAGGAAGATGAGCTGTTCGACTGGACACGGCGGACTTTGCCTTTCGTGCTGCCGACAATGAAATCCTGAAAGTTTGTCCATTGTACGATGGCACCGGTGTTGTCATCACGAATTACAATGAAAGGCCGCTCGATGATCTGGTTGTCCTTAATAACCAGCCTGTGGCTGTATAATCCAAAGTGCATACTGTCCCCTCCGTAAGTAGCACAAATTGTGTGTGTCGCTGTTATGCTTAGTATATCTGAGAGCAAACATAATAAAAAGAGCATAGATGATAATCCATGCTCTCTTGACGATAAATATGTACATTTTTTTGAAAAACCGTGAAAAATTAAATTTAATTTCCGAAGGAATATTTTGTACAAATGTACATAATTCTGCAATTTTGGAAATTTAATATCAGACGGCAGTTATGTTCATAATTTTTAATTATCCTCAAAAAAATTTTTTAACTTCCCGGCTTTGATAC
>OMUX01000207.1 GCA_900314345.1 uncultured Erysipelotrichaceae bacterium
GATGGTATATTTCCCTTGTCCTGAAATTCTTCACCGGTTGTACGAAACGCTTCAGGTCATCTCTCAATCGAACAAGACTGTGAAATCCGGCGATCTGTACATCAGAGTGCGGTTCAACTATATGTCTGGTAATACTGTCCTCTTTCAGCAGCTGTTCCAGACGCTTGCGTTCCTCAATCTGAACACGAAGGATATCAAGTTCTTCACCTTTGACGCGTCTGGTGAACTGGTGTCCGTTTTCGCTGTACTGCCAGTATTCATAGTCTTTCCCGTTGATATGCTTCATGGTTATGCTTCCTTTCGGAAGGCTCTCAATCTTCCTGACTATGCTTTTCCTTTCACTCCCGTCCATAGAAGCCTCCTTCAACCGTATCCTGCATAATCATTTTAACTTATTTAGCCTTTAAATAAAGGCGTGTAAGTTAAATATCAGGTTGAAACAATGAAAACCATCCACTCAGCGGATATTCTCTGTCCCGGCTGAACGGATGGTTCTGCTTTTCTGCTGTAAATATGAAATCGGATCAGGTACGCCAGCCGGTATTGCCGTCATCAAACTGCATGTTCTGATACACATCCAGTCCGTCTTCATGGGTTGCGCATGCCGGGAAGTATACCGTTCCTGCAGCGGTGTTCTCAACTTTATGGAAAATGGATTTCCATTCCGGAAGTTCAATGCCGGTATTGATGCTGGAATGTTCTGTTGATAGATGTTCACCTTCCCATAGATCCGTGCACTCATGGAGCCACATGCCGCCTCTTGTCAGGGAACCGGTGACTGTATAGTTTCCGCCTTCCGTCATCTGTTTCTTCAGTGCCTTTACAATGCCGCTGTAAAGGATCATGCCGGGAATATAGTCCAGCGGTACACCGTTGAGGTTGACCGGGTTTTCCTTTGAACCATTGCGGATGGAAAGACCGGTGATATCTTCTGCACAGGGTGCCCAGCCAGGTCTCTGCTTCCAGACGGTATCCGAGAAGCAGACAAGAGAGCCGTAGATGACATTGGGATTGAGTTCATGAATCTCATCAATGGACAGTCCGAAGTGATCCAGGCATCCGTTCTGATATGAAGAAATGACAACATCTGCTTCCTTGATCAGTTCCTTGGCCTTTGCCAGTTCATCCGCGTTGTTGAAGTCCAGATGGATGGCATGTTTGCCTGCCCAGCCATCCAGTTCCAGCATCGCCTGTTCCTGCTGTGTGAACTTTCCCCTGCGGATCATCAGCACGTCTGCCCCGTTTTCCGCCAGCAGTCTTGTGCAGGCAGGTCCGGCAATGATGTGGGTGAGATCGAGCACCTTGATGCCGGACAGCGGTCCCTTCTTTGCATCATAGCCAGGGAATGTCTTCTTCTCTGTATCCTTCACCTTTTCAAAGCGGTACAGGGGCATACTGCAGACAGCCTTTCCGACTTCGGTGTTTTCCCATTCCTGTCTGGTTCTCAGGACACACCCGCAGGCACCGTCTTCAAAAACCTTCTCTTCCAGTTCCTCGCCGTTCCACTTTCCGATGGCCTTCTTTGTCAGTATCTTGTCCTGCGGCAGTGAGGTGAATACAAACTTGTCCGGATCCTTCTTCATGCCTAAGGTATGCATGATCTTTTTCTTCTGTGATTCATAGTAGACATGAGCTGAGAACATCCTGCCGTCCTTTGTCGGGTATTTGTAGAAGGAGCCGTTCAGTGCATTGTCCACCCGGATGGCACTCTGGTATCTCGCGTTGATGAAGTCCTTGTTTCCCTCATAGGCACACATGTAAAGGCGGATGACCTGCATGCCGGCAAGACCCACATCACAGAGCACGTGGGCGTTGTTTTTCCTGCCGGATCTCATTGATCCGAATTCCTGTGATACTGCCGCATCCAGCGCAAGGATGGCAGCGGCCGGTCCTGTCTGCAGCATCTTTTCCTCTTCAAAGAGCCTGGTCACTGCCTTCATGCGCAGTGACAAGAGCACCGGCTTCAGGATGCCCGGAAACGGGTTGTGGGTGAAGCAGGCAGCTGTCATCTTCTTTTCCAGTAATGGGTCAACGTTGAAGACAACCTGTGTCTTTACATCCTCCCCGGTCCGTTTCAGCAGATCCTCATAGCACTGCTGTGCCTGTTCTGCCTTTTTCTGCATGATGCTGTTTTCCATGATTGTTCTCCCTTGTTATCTCTTCAGTACAGTTTCCTGTATGCTTCTGATGCCTTGGCAAAGCTGTCCCTGAGCATGTGTGCATCAATGAGATCCACCATCAGGTTCACCCTTCCACGAAAGAGCTCAAGCATCTTCTCAGAGCCGATGACGCCGAAGCCTTTATGGTATTTCTCACACGTGCTGCATACCTTCTCAATGGCAGAGATTTCTTCTTCCGTATAGACATCATCCGGATGTCCCATGGAGATGGAAAGATCCACCGGTCCGATGATGGCCGCATCGATGCCTTCCACGGAAAGAATATCTTCAATGTTCTCCACGCCTTTGACGGTCTCAATCTGTGCAATGGAGAGTACCTTGGCATTAGCCTTTGCCATGTTTTCACTGTGGTGGCCGGAGGGCCCGTAGAAGGTATGTGCTCCTCCGCTGTAGCTTCTCTGCCCCAGCGGAGGATACTTGCTGTACTGCACGATCCTTTCTGCCTGCTGTCTTGTTTCCGTCATCGGCACCATGATGCCCTGGGCACCGAAATCCAGTGCTCTTGAAATCCAGGCACGGGATAATTCGGGTACCCGGACGATGGAGGGCATGCCGATGGCATTGCCGCACAGCATCAGATCATGAAGCCGGTCATAGGAATGGGCACCATGTTCACAGTCAAAGAACACGAAGTCGATTCCATTCTGCTTTGCCATGAACATGACCGCTTCACTTTCCAGCACCTGATCAAACAGACCGCCCTGCGGGCGTTCAAACATGTCCTTCTTCAGTATCTTCTCTTCCATTTTCTTTTCCTTGTCCCGTATACGGGACTGCCATCATCCATCTTCTGATTAAACTTTCCTCTTGTAAGGAGGAAGCTGTATGAATGATTCAGAAACAGCAATTCAGCCATCCCCGCGTCCTTTGACCATGGAGGAACTGCAGGAAATCCTGGCTGAGATCCGCTACTAAAACTATATAATAATTCTGTATGAAATTATTCACGGAAATTGCAACACTTGTATTCATGGTTTCAGTGCTTGTCACCTTCACCATAGCTGCGATGTATCTGATGCGCATGATGATGAAGCAGAAGAATGACAGGCTGCTTCAGCATCTGAAGCGCTGGGCCTGTGTGCTTGTCATCTCCCTGCTCTGCATGCTGTACGGTCAGAAGGCAACCGGCACACAGCCTTCGGGTTCTCTGGAAGTACAGCAGGTGCTTCAGGATATTCCTGCATACAGCGGTGAAGCCAGCATCGAAATCAACGGCGATGAGCCGTTTTTTACTGACGATGATCTGAAAACCACTGACATTCATTTCTCAGAGCTGGATTCTCTTGGAAGATGCGGTCCTGCCATGGGATTGATTACAGAAGACACCCTTGGAGAAGGAGAACGCGGTTCCATCGGCATGATCAAACCTTCCGGCTGGCACAATGAACGATATGACGATCTCATAGAAGACCGTTATCTCTACAACCGCTGTCACCTGATTGCCTGGTCTTTGTGCGGGATCAACGCAGATGAAAGAAACCTCATCACAGGGACGAGGTATCTGAATATTGAAGGAATGCTTTCCTGGGAGAACATGGTCCATGACTATGCGGCGGATACCGGGGAAGATGTCCTTTACAGGGCAACGCCTGTATTTGAAGGAAACAACCTGGTGGCAGACGGTGTACTCCTGGAAGCCATGTCCGTGGATGACAACGGCCTGGGTCTCTCCTTCTGCGTGTACTGCTATAACGTACAGCCGGGTATTGCCATTGACTACAGCGACGGTTCCAGCAGCAGGGCTCAGTGATCCTGCTGTTTTTTCCCGATGCGGTTATGCATGGGCCGCACGGTTAGTTGTTCGATCCAGACGTGTTCCGGTCTTGAAAGGATATATTCCACGGCATCTGCCGTATCCTTTGGATCCAGATGTTCCATTTCCCCTGTCCCAGGTATGAAGTCTGCATTGCGGTAAAGCTCTGATTCCGTGAGATCCGGCAATATGGCTGTCACTTTGACATCATACTTCCGTACTTCCGCAGCCAGTGACTTTGTAAAGCTCAGCAGTCCCGCCTTGCATGCCCCGTAGACTGCCGCATGCGGTGCAGGTCCTTCGGCTGTGACACTGGCAATGTTGATGATCGTGCCTTTGTTCTTCTTCAGGGAGGAAAGCATTTCCCTTGCAAGGATCATGGGCACGGCAAGATCCAGTGTTGTCATCTCCTGGATCTTCTTTTCGTTCATGGTCTCATGCAGGCCATAGTATGCACAGCCTGCATTGTTCACAAGGACATCCATGTCCGGCAGTGATTTCACCAGGGCAGGAATGCCATCGGTGTTCAGAAGATCACTGACAATCGCATGGAAGTGGTCTGCATGGTGCAGATCATCCTCAAAGGATCTGCCGATGCCATGAACTTCATAGCCCATGGATAACAGTCTCAGGGTTATTGCTTTCCCGATGCCATGGCTGGCACCGGTCACCAGTGCATGTTTCATGAATCCTCCCATCCAGCGGAAGATCCTGTCTTCCGGTACATATTTCATTAGCAGAGACTGCAGATATTCTTCCATCTCTGCCTCATCCTCGTAATGATAATAGCCATGATCCAGGACATAGGGATGCCAGGCGCAGGCGGAATCCGGCATGTTCCGGCGCATCCTTGCAAGATAGTCCCTGGAGATCCGGAAGCTTCCGATGGAGAAGTCCCGTACGTTCTTCAGATCAATCTCTTCCGCAATGCTTTCCAGCATTGTCCTGTATTCCTTCTTCCCGTCCTTGGTCTTCAGCATCGGATCAAAGCAGAGCCTGACAGGAAAGCCAAGTTCCATGGCTGTCTTCACTGCCTGGATTCTGTCTTTCAGTGAGGGTGTCAGATGTTCATACTGCTCAATCACAGACTGCGGGGACATGGTCCAGGCAAGGATCATGTTTCTCTGTACAGGGATTGTTTTCAATACAGCAGTATTTGCACACTTCGTGCGCACCTCAGCAAGCAGGTTCTCATGGCTTGCAAGAAACCCTGACCACTCTTTTAACATGCCGGTGACAGGCTCCAGGGCAAGAAGATCCGTATCATAGGAAACGCAGAGATAGAGTTCATGTTCCTTCAGTACCATTTCACATTCCTGCATGATCTCTTCCTGGTTCAGGAAGATGACAAGGTTTCCGCTTTCATACATCCCCTTGAGCCAGCAGTATTCACAGTCATAGATGCAGTTTCTGGCAAGGCTGGTGTAGTAAAAGTACTTCTCATTGAAGTCCTGGCAGACCGGTGCTCCTTTGTACAGAAGTGTTCCTTCCCTGCGGGCAAGGATCAGGCTCTGTCTTGCATGCTGGAATGCATAGGACTGGCGTCTGCGGTCAAAGATCTCATGGGCATTTCGAATGGGAATGATCCTTGCATGAGGAAAATGAGACAGGATCTCCTGTGTTTTTTCATCCTTAAGGATCTCCTCTTCCACATAGACATGGGAAAAGCGGCTATTCACAGAGTCTGCTTCGGAAGGCATGTAATACCTCCTTTCCCTGCTGTCGGTCCGGAATATCCCCTGCCATTTCATTCAGGAGGTTCTTCCAGTCAAGGCCTGCATTGTCCGCATAGTGAATGAGGTCAGAGAGCTCATGTTTCATGGTTTCAGAGCAGTGCAGCCGTTCTGCATACATAGAGAATTCTGCAGGTTCTTTCCATTTCTGCAGTGTGTTCTCTTCCATCTCATCACATGCCTGTTTCAGCACAGGCACCATGGTCCTGACCAGATCTGTCAGATCCACGGATGTCAGTGCATCGGTAATCCCTTCATCACTGACCACACGATAAAACTGCATTGCATGCGTGGAGAGTTTCCTCCTTGCAATGCTGTATACTGCTGCACTTTCCATGTCATACAAATCATAGGAAGAAAGATCATTTTCCATGCATACTTTCCCTGGAAGGATATCCTGCAGGTTTCCGGTGTAAATGAGATTGCCGGTGATCAGGGATGCTTCAGGAACGGAGGCATCCGGCTGATCCGGATAGAACACCCGGTTATCCGCTCCATCCAGGATGCGGTTGATCCGGAAGATGCATGTTTTCCCATGCAGGGATGCCGCAGTACCGAAACATATCAGACCTGAAACATCCAGATGTTCCAGACATGATGAAACGGCAGCATATGATGAAAGCATGCCGCTGCCGGTGATGAGAAGAGCGTGTCTTCCCTCTTCATCTATGTAAAGATTGTGGAAGCCTTCCTGTTTCTTCATGCCATAGGCTTCAATAACAGGAACAGCTTCTGCATAAAGTGCTGCGGTAAAAAGGATCATGGTCAGTCTGCGGTATATACGTAATTCTGCTTGCGCTCTGCAGGTCTGTTGGGCTGTGTTGCAGGCCAGCCAAGAATCAGATGACCGATGCCTTCATAGTCTCCCTGCACACCAAGGTACTTCAGAAGCTTCTTTCCTTCTTCGCTTTCAAACTCCTCCTTGGCACGGTGAATCCAGCAGGCACCAAGTCCCAGGGATTCTGCGGCAATCATCATGTTTCCAAGGACAAGGCTTCCATCATACACATGCGTCGGCATGTTCCTGTCCGCAAGGACAACAAGGACATACGGTGCCCCGTAGAACGGATCATTCCTTGTGCCCATGATCTGTGCATTCATCCTGGAAAGCTGATCGCGGGTATCCTTGTTGAGGATTTCAAGGATGATGGGAGACTGCTTTCCCATGCCGCTTGCGGCATAGGTCCCGGCTTCCACAACCTGATCAATGATTGCCTTTGGCACAGGATCCTCCCTGTAGTTGCGGCAGCTTCTTCTGGATTCAATGGTACGGATCACTTCATTCATCAGGAACCTCCTTTACCTGATCGGGAAATCAATCAGCGACTGCTGTTCCGGCTTCTTCATGAGTCTTTCGTACTCTTCCGGTGTCAGCTTGCCAAGTTCAAACAGCTTGTTGTCAATCATATCCAGGACAGCCTTGCGGTCATCCATGTTGTTGACGAAGTCATACTTGTCGCCGTTGATGGCAATCTTGGGGGAATAATGGTAGTTCTCATACCAAGGCTTGTAGTGGGCAATCAGGTCATTATAGTAGTCCAGCAGAGACGGATCATTCTCAATCTGCTCGTAGGGTCTGCCTCTCATCTTGATTCTCTTCAGCATGGTATCGATGTGGATGTCAATGTGTACCAGAAGATCCGGTGCCTTCTTATGTGCAGCATAGGGAAGCTCCTGCATCATGTTGTCAAGCAGATCGTCATACACCATGACTTCTTCCTTGGTTGCCCTGCCCTTTTCCGCATTCATGTGGAAGAACAGGGAGTCTTCATAGATGGAACGGTCCAGGACGTTGTTGTCATCCTGCATGGCTTCCTTGATCATGCGGAAGCGCTTGTTGAGAAAATAGATCTGCAGCAGGAATGTATACCGGTTCATATCCGCATAGTAAAGCGGCAGGATCGGGTTTTCCTCTACCGGTTCATAGAACGGTTTGGTACCGAGGTGATTGGACAGGATCTCCGTCAGGTTGGACTTTCCTGCACCGATGGTTCCGGACATGATGATCATCACTGTTTACTCTCCTTTATTTCTCCAGGAAGGCAGGGATTTTCTCTGCATCCCTGTATCCCTTGTCATACATGGCAACAATTTCCGCACGGTCCTTGCTTAACGTGGACATGCCGCCGATATCATCCGGGGCAATGATCAGTGCCTTGCCCTGCTTTACCAGGCCTTCCAGTTCATCGAGCTGTTTGTTATAAATCTCAGCTCTGTGGCGCATGGCCTCTGCGGCATTGGGCCATTTCCTCTGTATTAATTTTGCAGGAAGACTGTCTTTCTTCGGATCCCTGCGGAAGCTTTCCGGTCTTGTCAGGATCACAACCACCTTGCCGCAGCCGTTTTCAAAGCAAAGATGATACGGGATCGGATCACTGAGACCGCCATCGTACAGATACTTTCCCTTCCAATGGTAGGCATGCGCGGCTACCGGCACACAGGAAGAGCCCTTGATGGCACCGTAGTCATCCTGCGCCATGTCTTCCTTGTGATAGTAGACAGGCTTGCCTGTTTCCGCATCCGTGGCAATGATCATGAAGTTCTTTCCGCTGTCTGCTATATTTTCAAAGTTCAGCGGGTCTTCACTGTTCCTGTTGGTCAAAGCGTCGCCATAGATATATTCCAGATCCAGGTAATTACCCTTACGGAACATATTGGAGACACTCATGTACTCCTTCCTGAAAGC